>DAOVNI010000168.1 GCA_030630315.1 Phycisphaerae bacterium
ATTATGCCTCGTAGTTGATTTTCAATCGCCTGGAGTCTCTTGGTTTTTCGTTCGATATATTCGTAAAGCGCCTTGATCGCCTGCCGGATGATGTCGAGATGATAGATAATAAAATAAGTTAAGTCGTTGTCGTCTGTTTCCGTGTGAAGAAAGGCCCGAGCGTATTTAACCGGCGCCTTGACAATAATCTGTGAAACAGATACGAACTCGAAGAGCCAATATCTATGTCGGAGCATCGACCAGTAAAATAAAGCTCTGGCTGTTCTGCCGTTGCCATCGACAAAGGGATGGTCGTAGGCCAGCCAGAAATGTAAAATGATAGCTCTAATCACTGGATGGATAAAGTACTTAGGTGTTTTACCATTGGCAAAATCACACATATTAGTCATTCTTTTCTCAAGCTGGTCTGCGGGCGGCGGATCGTGGAAGACTTCATTATACATATCGATAACATTTATCTTTTCATTGGCTGTGCGGAATCGTCCCGCTGCAGATGAGTCATCTAATGTTTTTTCTGTAACAAGCAGATGAATATCGGAGACTAATTCTCTGGACAAGGACTCGTCTTTGAGCTTATTTATACGTTTCATAGCAGCAAAATTATTAAGTATCATCTGCTCACTCTTATCACAAGGCAGACGTCCTGTCCGGATCATTTCCTTTGCGACTAAGCGAGTTGTCGTTGCACCTTCGAGCCGACTGGAAGTAAATGCTTCCTGGATCAAAGAGTTTACGTAGTACCGGTTTTTTGTTTCCGTATTCTTGATTTGCTCGGGCATTCGATTAAATGTAGTTACAGACTGGTCAATCTGGTGCAACGTTTCGGTAATAAAATCATTTGTTAGATATTGAAATGGTTTTTGGTTTTTATCCGTCAGTGGCAGTTGTTTAAACAGGCTTTGTCGCTGCTTTTTTATGGCCAACCACCATTGCTCAATAGAGAATCCCTCGGGAGGTGTGTGATATCGTAACTTGTCCCAATGGTGGTATTTATCCACCACTGGGCTCGAAATCATATCAAAAAACCTCGCGGCCTGCTTCGGTTCAGCTTTTATTTGTTGCCATATAGCTTCGAGCTTGGGTGGAGATTTTGGTTTTCTCATTGCGTTATCACCTTTAATATCAAAACCTTAGGCATTTACTAATTATATACTAACTTTGAAATTTTAGTATATACATGCATATCGGTCTTGTCAAATACTAAAATTAAAAATTTAGCATTAAATTAGTACAAATCAGAAAATCTTACTCCGATAATATTGGGTGTTGAAATTGCAAGGCTCCATTTTTTTGTTACGTCCGAAAATAGAGTTGTTTGGCAATGGTTCAGCCCTCTTCAAAATCGGTGATTAAAAGCGTTTTACCTTTTTGCGGCGTTGTGTTACAATTATTAGTTTGGGTTATTGTCGATTTTTCGCAGGAGCGTTACTTATACCAGCGGGAAAGTAACATGGCGCAGCGAACGGAAAAGGCGATTAGGATTACAGGTGCGGCGGAACACAATCTCAAGAACATCAGCTTGAGCATTCCGCGTGATAAACTGGTGGTTATTACCGGCATAAGCGGCTCGGGCAAAAGCTCGCTTGCCTTCGATACCATTTATGCAGAAGGGCGGAGAAAATATGTCGAGTCGCTCAGTACTTATGCCCGGCAGTTCCTTGAACAGATGCAAAAGCCGGCGGTGGCCGACATCACGGGTTTGCCGCCTACTATTGCGATTGAGCAGCGAGGCGCCTCGCGCAATCCGCGCTCGACGGTGGCTACCACCACTGAAATTTATGATTATTTCAGACTGCTTTTTGCCCGTGTGGGTCAGCCGCACTGCTGGGTATGCGGCAAAGAGATTACGAGCCAGCACTCTTCGCAGATAGTAGAGTCGATACTTACTCGGCCGGTAGGTACGAAAATCCAGATTTGCGCTCCCTTGGTTCGCGGCAAAAAAGGCGAGCACAAAGACATTTTTGCCGGTATACGACGCGAAGGCTTTGTTCGTGTGCGCGTTGATGGGGGCATCTATGATGTGTCCGCCAACGGGCGAATCCCGCCTTTGAACAAGAACAAAAAGCACGATATTGCAGCGGTTGTCGATAGATTGATAATCAAAGATTCGGTTCGCATTCGGTTAGCTGATTCGGTGGAGACGGCACTGAAGTTGGCCGATGGAGTGCTTTTGGTATTGGTGCAGGAACCAGGTGATGATAAGAAAAGTGGCGGAGACGGCGGCTGGGCGGAGGTAATATACAGTGAAAAGTTTGCCTGTCCTGAGCACCCCCAAGCATCGCTTGAGGAGTTATCGCCCCGGTTGTTTAGCTTTAACAGCCCGTATGGTGCCTGCAAAAGCTGCGATGGTCTGGGGACAATTCTGGAATTTGACCCTGACCTGATTGTCCAGGACAAGAGTATCTCGCTGGAAAACGGCGCTATCGATGCCTGGCGCAAGGGGGGCAAAAGAATGAATATTTTCTATAACCGGCTGATTAAGAGGTTCTGCAGAAATATGGGCATCAGTAAATCGATACCGTTTGAGCGGATACCGGCAGAGGTAAAAAGGATTCTGATGTACGGCACCACTGCGGCAGACAAGCGGAAATACGGTTTGTGGTTTGAAGGGGTTATCCCGAACCTTGCCCGGCGATGGAAGACAACCACCAGTGAATATGTCAAGGCCAGATTACACAGCTTTCTTTCAGAGCTGCCTTGTCGAAGCTGCAAAGGCACCAGGCTTCGGCCAGAAGCTATTGCGGTGACCGTAGGGGGGAAAAATATACATCAATTGACCTCATTAAGTGTTGAAAAGGCCCAGGGATTTTTCAATAAATTGAAATTGGATGAAGAAAAATCGTTGATTGCCGCTCAGGTACTAAAGGAAATAAAGGCACGACTAAAATTTATGGTTGATGTTGGACTTGAGTATTTGACACTGGACCGGATGAGCAGCACTCTTTCCGCTGGAGAGGCCCAGCGAATTCGCCTGGCTACGCAGGTGGGCAGTGGTCTGGTCGGTATCTGTTACGTGCTTGACGAGCCGACGATAGGTCTGCACAAGCGCGATAACGACCGATTGTTGGGAATACTGCGACGGCTTAGCCGGCTGGGCAATACTGTTATAGTGGTTGAGCATGATGAGGATATTATCAAGAGTGCGGACCATATTATCGATATTGGGCCGGCGGCTGGGGCGTACGGGGGGGAAGTCGTTGTGCAGGGTAGTTTCGATGACGTTACCAGTTGCGCTAAGTCGCTGACTGGTGAGTATCTGAGCGGCAAAAAGAGGATAGCTCTGCCGGTTCGAAGGCGCAAATACAATCTGAAAAAATGTGTCGAGGTCAAGAGTGCTGCGGAGAACAATCTTAAAAATATCGATGTGAAATTTCCGCTTGGTGTATTTAGCTGTGTGACGGGTGTTTCAGGTTCGGGCAAGAGTACTCTGGTCAGCCAGATTTTGTTGAGGGCGATGAGGCGCCGGCTGTATGAGTCTCGCGAAAAGCCGGGCAGGCACAGAACCATTCTTGGCGCTTCGCAGATTGATAAGGTTATAGAGATAAACCAGGCGCCCATTGGAAAAACGCCGCGCAGCAATCCGGCGACATATACCGGCGTCTTTGACGTGATAAGAAAGCTGTTTTCGATGACGCGAGAGTCGAAGATTCGCGGTTATAAGCCGGGGCGGTTTAGCTTCAACGTTAAAGGCGGGCGTTGTGAAGCTTGCCGCGGACAAGGAACGAAGAAAATTGAAATGCACTTTTTGCCTGATGTTTATGTAACCTGTCAGAGTTGTAAGGGCAAAAGATACAATCCGGAGACGCTTCAGGTTACCTACAAAGGCAAGAATATCGCTGATGTGCTCGATATGAGGATTGCGGATGCGCTTGATTTTTTTGCTAATTTTCCGACGATTGTCAGAATTCTCCGGACGCTCAATGATGTTGGTCTGGGTTATATGCAGTTAGGCCAGGCCTCAACGACGCTTTCCGGCGGTGAGGCGCAGCGGGTAAAGCTCTCCGCCGAGCTGGGCAAGGCGGCGACGGGGCACACCCTGTATCTGCTCGATGAGCCGACCACAGGACTGCACTTTGCCGATATTCATAACCTCTTAAATGTGTTGCAGCGGCTGTGCGATATGGGTAATACCGTTGTGGTAATCGAGCATAATCTTGATGTTATCAAGATGGCTGACTATATAATAGACCTCGGTCCCGAGGGCGGTGATGCCGGCGGCAGGGTCGTTGCTGCAGGCGGGCCCGAAGAAATTATCAAAAACAGAAAAAGTTATACAGCCGCGTTCCTGAAAACAAAACTACAACTTGATAAGAAAAAGAGATAAGAGAATGTGGGAGTTCCAGCTGCGTGGAATTGAAGATTTGAAGCAATTGAGCTGTCGGCTCAATGCCCCTATTGACGCTATAGAGGATGTTTCAATTCTAACTGAGCCGGTGCAGGTGGGTGGACTGGTCATACCGAATTCACTGGCGGTGCACCCTATGGAAGGCTGCGATGGTGATTCGGCGGGCCGGCCGGGCAAACTAACCTTGCGACGATATGAAAGATTTGCCGCCGGCGGG
>DAOVNI010000070.1 GCA_030630315.1 Phycisphaerae bacterium
AAGGTCGCCGGCCGCCAGAGCAGGTGCATCGTTTATACCATCTCCGACAACGACTACGGTGTGTCCGTCTTTTTTAATTTGCTCAACAATCGAGAGTTTGTCCTGAGGCAAACAATGCGCCTTAAAATCGGTACAGCCCAGTTCGGCTGCAACTCGGTTGGCGACTTCGTCCCTGTCGCCGGTCAGCATAGTTACCCTTTTTATGCCGATATCGAGCAGCTCCTTGACGGCTTGTTTGGCTTCGGGTCTGGTTTTGTCCTGCAAACCAATCCAGCCGATGCACTTTGAATCCTTTGCTACATAAAGAGTACTGAAGCCCTGCTCTTCATGAAGGCCTGGGTCGGAAACGTTGCTTATATCCACATTGTTTTCCTTCAGGAAGGTGTCTCTGCCGACAATAATTTTTGCGGAATCAACCAGAGCGGTTACGCCCTTGCCGGGTGTTTCCTGAAAATTGTCTGTGGCAGGTAAGGAAAGGTTTGCTTCTTTGGCAACCTCCTGCAGGGCCCTTGCGGCGGGGTGTTTGCTCATCTGCTCAGCGGAAGCAGTGACGGCTAACAACTCGGCGGGTTCAATATTTTCAGCGGGGGTCAGTTTGGTCACATACAGCCGACCCGTCGTTACCGTCCCGGTCTTGTCAAAGACCACTGCGGTCATCTTGCCGGCAATCTCAAGGTCAGCAACATTTTTTATCAGGATGCCGAGGCGAGCAGAGGCCGATATCGCCGCAACCATCGCCGTAGGAGTCGCCAGAATCAAGGCGCAGGGACACGAAACAACAAGTATCGTAATCGCCCTGTCGATATCGGCGGTGAAAAACAAAACTATCGCGGCAATCATCAAAATCGTCGGCGTGTACCACTTAACATAGCGGTCGATTATCCGCATAATTGGTATCTTTGTTTGTTCAGCCTGCATAATCAACGACTGGACTTTGCCGAGGGTTGTATCTTTGCCGGCTTTGGTTACGGTGATATCAAGCACGCCCGTAAGGTTGCTTGTGCCGGCGAAGACCTGCATCCCCGGCACTTTATCGACAGGCAAAGATTCGCCCGTTATCGTGGCTTCGTTGACGGAGCTAAGCCCTTTTATAACTTCGCCGTCAGCCGATATGTTATCGCCGGGGCGGACGCGGATGCAATCGCCGGATTTCAAGCTGCTGACCTTCACCTCTTTTTCACCACCCCCACTTTCGAGGAGATTTGCCTTCGTAGGTGTCAGCTTTATCAGCGACTCGATTGAGGCACGAGCGCCGAGGGCGGTGCGCGTTTCAATAAGCTCGCTGAGGAGCATAAAGAAAGCAACGACACCTGCGGTGACATAGTTTTGCGTTACAAAGGCGGCAATTATTGCCAGAGCCACCAGTTCATCCATACGCATCTGCCTTTTTATAAGGCTTTTTACTGCGTGCAGGACAATAGGGGCGCCGAGCAGGATTGCGCCGGCCATTGCCAGGAGCTCGGTCTTGAAACTACCGCTGCCGTAAAAGACTCTGGCGATACCACTGTTTATGAGCAGCATTCCGCCGGCCAATGTTCCCAGAACAGCCATACTTACGCGGACCTGCTTACCGTGAGTGTATTCAGCGGTAATATCTTCCTTAAAATGTAAGTGCTCGTGAGCCATATTTTGTATCCTATGGTGATTGCTCTTTCTTTGATTTTGGTTTTAATTCTGGGTCGCTGTTTATGTAGAGCCACAATACGATGCCTTTGGTGCCTTTAGTAGGCTGAATAATTATTTTCTCATCTACGTTGTTAAAGATGTACGCTATGGCATCAAGATAGATTTTTTGAACAACGAGCTTCGGATATTTGCGATATTCGGGTAGCAGCTTTTGTAAATATTCGGCATCGGCTCTGGCAGTTTGCACGACCTTTGTTCGGGAGGCACGTGCCTGGGCAATTTTCTCCTGAGCCGCCCCAGCTAATTGGGCCCACAGCAACTCTCTTTCCTGCTCGCTGGTAGATTTACCCTCAAGAACCGCAAGAAGTTTCTCAGCAACGGGGCCGGCGGCTTCATTAAGGGTTTTTTCAGCGTAGGTCCTCGCCTCGCTTATCGCTTTTTGACTTTCCTGGCTTGCCTTATGGGCAGCCTGGAACGCTTCGTCAACCTGTCGAGGCCAGGTTTTGTCTGTCAACTGCACTTCAACGACTTCTACGCCGCTTTCTATCGTTTCGAGATTCTTTTTCAGCAATTTTTTGACGTGGCCCGTTAGTGCCGCGATCTGGTCGAACATAACGTCGTCAACAGTATAATTGACTATTGCAGTTACTACCGCGTCTTCAAAAAGCTTTTGCAAAAGTGGTTCTACGGTGTTTTTGATGACATCGAAATAAATCTCCCCCGGCTTTACATCCTCTACGTAGACATTCTTGAAGAATAGCTCAGGCTTAGTAATCTGATAGGTTAGCTGCCACCTGGAATGGACAATGTTGTAGTCACTGCCGTCAGAGCCTGCAGCCACATTCTCTTGCGGTTCACTGCGGGTAATGCAATAGCCATCCTTTATAGGGTCCAGCACTTCCGACATGCGAATTCTTTCTTTTGGGCCTGGTGGGAGCTTCTCTGGATACCAAAATGAGTTGACTGGCATATTGACCTTTTTGGCTACGGGGATTTTTACAATTTCGTCTATCGGATATGGGAATACCCAATGCAAACCCGGTCCGAGGAGTCTTTTTTCGCCCACGCCGCGAATCTTTCCAAATCGCAAAACAAGCGCCTGTTCATCAGAACCAACCGTTCTAAAGCCTGAAGTCAAAAAAACAATGACCAGCACAATCATTATTATCTTTAAGATAATAAAGCTGATTCTCAATGCCTCGAACAGGGACTTACCGGCGGCATCAAGCTTGCTATCGTATTGCGTATTGCGTATTGCGTATTGCGTATCTTTATTTTCGTGATTTTGGTCTGTCATACTATTTAATCATTCCGACTCGGAGAAAGTTATTCTTTCGATTCGTTCGGGTCCCTGGGTTCAATGTTGGGCATTTCCTTTAATAGACTTTCAAGCCATGAACCTTCTCTTAAAATGATGGTTGTCCTTTCTTTCAATGTTTCCTTGGCGGCGTCAATTTCCCGCAGGAACATTGCAAACTCAGGGTCGGCTTCAAGCATTTTATAATATTTCGCGGCTTCGGCGTCGCCCTGGGCTTGTATTGCCTTTGCTCTTGCCTCAGCAGCAGCTAACAATTCTGTCTTTTTCGAATCGGCGTCGGTTTTTATCTTTGTTGCCTCGGCGTTTCCCTCGGCAATAGTGGCTTCGGTCCTGCGATTTCTTTCAGCTATCATTCGGTCAAAGACGGCTTTGCTGACATCCTTGCTGACTTTGAGCTGCTTTATGCCGAGGGTCTCGATTTCAATGCCGTAAGCGTTTCTGACGACCTGTTTAAGATTGGCGAGCATCTCCTCTTCAATTTGCGGAAATTTTATTTTTGCGGGGTCGCTATTTACAAATTCACCAAAGGAATGTCGGCCAATTATTTTATTTTGGGTATCACTGATCTGGCTCAGCAACTTACTCTCAGCTTCCCTGACGGTTCCAACGGCATTGAAGAATCCCAGCGGCTCGGCAATTCTCCAGACGACATAGGTCTTTACGATAATCGGCACAGCGCCTCTGGTTGTTGTCTCGCCGAGGTCGGCTTCAAAAACTCTCATCCGGGAATCGAACGGATGTTTCCTCTGGATTGGAGCCGGCCACTTGAAATACCAGCCAGGCTCAGTGATTTGGCGAGTGGGCTTGCCAAAGGTCGTTACCAGGACCGATTCTGTTTCTCTTACCTGGAACGAGAAAAGATACAGTCCCAAAACTGCGACCACCAATACGATGAAAATTGTAATTGCTATATTTTTCATTTTCCGCTGAGCTCCTCAAAACCTTCTAATTCATACAAACTGGGTGTTAGTTTTTTCGTAAGATCGAATATAAATATCTGGGTATCATTCTCATTGGCAACGACGACGTATTTTCTTATCTTTTTAAGGGTCTCTTCGAAGACCGTTAATCTTTGCTCACGTTTATAAATTTCCTCCGCGGCCCTGTATGCCTTGAGCTGGCTGGCAAAGCGCTCGCCTGTAGCGCGGGCAAGTGTCGCTGTTTCAAAGGCGTAACTCTGCGCCTGTCTCAGGGTTGCGAAGATATCACCCTTTGCTTGTTTAAAGGCCAAATCCAGAATAGGACCGAGCTTTTCGATTTTTTCCAGATTGTTCTTGTCTCTGGCACGCTGGTATTGGGCTGCAAGTTTGTATAGCTTGTCAGCATCCTCGACGGAACCTGCGAGGTTAATTAGAGTTTTGCTGCGCTCTGCGTGGGCACCAAGGATAAGTGCCTGCTTCTCTTGAACAGCGCCGATAACCTTTTGATAATCTGCTGCAACTTCGGGCGGCGGGTGAATGCCCTGCAGGCCCAGGAATACGATTTCAACACCCAGGCCGACTTCATCAGCTTTCTTTTGAATTTCACGGGTCAAGATCTCTTTGGCTTCAGCTCTACCTGCTCCAAGCAGGCTATGTTCCAGATCGGCTTCACTATCGACTTCAATTTTTGCACTGGCTGTGAATTTTGTAAGTTCGCGATAACAAATGGATTCGAGCAGTTTCTCCGGCTCGTTGTGATTGTAGATAAAAGAATACAAGTCCTTTATTCTGTATTGAACGGGGACAGCAGCCATAACGAGACTTACCGGCACAGCTCCAGCATCTAATTTTCCGGTTGTCTGTTCGCTGGCAACGAGTAACTGGTACTCTTCTTTGTAATGCTTCTCGCCCCACAGTAACGACCGCTCACGTATCACTTCCCCCGTCTTCGGGTCGGTCTTGGGCACATACCCGACGCTGATTTCCATAACTTTTTTCACAGGACGCTTATAGGCAATATCGACAGGCCAGGGCCATTTGAAAGCCAGTCCGGGCCCAACGAGCCTGACGTCATTCGAATTGTTTACAGGATTGCCGAAACGCTCTATTATCGCCTCTTCGCTGGGGTTTACTATGACGATACAGCTCAATAAATACAGGGTAACGGCGGCAAAAAGAACCAAGGGTACAATTGCTCTTTCGAGGAGTTTATAAAACCAGGTTTGAGAGACTTCAAAGCCAAACTGATAATCGATAGCGCCTGCGGCGGTACGGAATATTCCGCCCGGCTCATTTATAATGCCTAACAGTCTGCTGTCAAAGGCGGGTCTGCTGTACTGGTACTTCAGCCTTGGGCGATATATGTCCAGGACGATATTTAAAGCAGTCTCTGCGCCAAGGACGATGAGCAAGATTGAAATCACCCAGGCGATTACATTGACCACGACGAAAATCTGGAATTGTGCCAGCGCCAGGCCAATAGCCAGCGCAAAGCACAAAACGGCTACACCGAGCAGAATGCTGCCGCCGGCCCTTAACGGCTTCCACTGCGGCTGGGCTGACATACCGGTGGCGTAGCGGGACATTAAGAAGCTGACAAACGCTATGGCCGTCATAAAAATTGCAACAAGCAGCGGCTGCTTTGGCTCGATATCAGCGGTGGCAGTAATCTTTCCCAACAAGTACAGCCCGATACCTACTTGATAAACGGCTATAGTCACTGAAAATGCAGGAATGAACCATTTCTCGAGTATCTGGAGGCGACGTTGAGCAACGGCAAATAAAGTGGCCTGTTCGTCCCTGGCCTGAAAGATTGTAGAAGCGTCCTTCCCTTCGGCCAACTGGGTCATATCAAGCTTTTCCTGCTCGGCCAGGGCGCGCTGATGGAACTGAATAACAAGGACAAGCCAGATCAAGGCCGCCGAGAGCAGCAACCAGCCGACCGCAAAGACCGCAAAGAATCCACTCCATCGGCCTACAAAAAAGGCGATACCGAAAAAGATAACGCTCAAAATCAAGGACGCCAGAGCTACATATTCAGGGCGTTTGGACGATACTGCCATTTTTTATCCCCATCTTGTACTTTGAACAAAAAGCCACAAACACGGTATTTATTCAATATGTAAGCTCTTTACAAGTTAGAAGCTGTGTAATATAACAATAAACGGCATTTTAGTATAGAAACCTTTGCGAAAAAATTATGTCTTAAAATCGGGTCGAAACCGATGTTACCGGACTGCCGAACCGCTAAAGATGGGCAATGAACAATGCATAAACTATTTACAATAGCAAAAAATACTTTCATAGAAACACTAAGACAGCCGGTCTACGCCATAATAATTATTGCCGCTCTGTTTTTATTCTTTATGAGTCCGTCTTTGACGATGTACACAATGAGCGACGACAATAAACTCTTGCGCGAGATAGGATTATCTACGCTGTTTCTAACCAGCTTGTTCATAGCGATATTTTCTGCTTCCGGTGCTGTGGCCGAGGAAATAGAGAATAAGACAATAACCACCGTCCTGAGTAAGCCGGTCCAACGTCCGATATTCATTGTTGCGAAATTTTTCGGTGTGGCCGCCGCTGTGGTTCTGGCACACTATATCTGCACCATCGCGCTCTTGATGGCAATCAGACACGGTGTCCTCGAAAGCGCATCGGCTACGCACGACTGGACGGTCATAAGCACGGCAGTAGCCGTCGTTGTCGCAGCATTTCTGCTAAGTGCCTTTTTCAACTATGCTTATGATTGGAAATTTTCGTCAACAGCGATAGTATTGACCGGAATATTCGGTACGTTAGGCATAGTGTTTTTATCTTTTATCGACCGAGACTGGCAGTTTAACCCACAGAACAACGGCATAAACGCACTGGATGTCTATGGGGCGGTGCTGCTGCTTTTAGCTGCAATTATAATCGTGGCTCTGGCGGTGGCGCTTTCGGCGAGGTTTAACATAGCAGTAACGCTTTCGGCCTGCATCGGGATTTTTTTGTTAGGCCTGGTAAGCGATTACGCATTCGGCGAATTGGCCAAGACACAAATATGGGCCAAAATATGCTATTTTTTAGTGCCAAATTTGCAGATTTTCTGGATAGCCGACGCCATTTACGAAGGCAGCGAGGTACCTGTAAAATATATCGTAATAAGCGCTTCGTACGCGCTGTGCTACACAGCGGCTATACTCTTGTTAGCCATTGCGCTCTTCCAGAGACGACAAGTAGGATAGAAAAGCGAAAAACGTAAAGCGAAAAATGTAAAACCATAACTTAAAATTCAAAACTTGCTTAATTTCAAGTTTTACATTATGGTTTTTAGTTTTTAGCTCTCAGCTTTTAGCTTCTTAATAACTGCTATTTCATCACAATTTTGCTGTTTCGGACACCGGGCACAGTCGCTCCAGACCTTCATCGGCAGTGCATCCTTTTCAATTACCTTAAAGCCCATTTTTTCAAAAAAATCCGGGTTCAGTGTAAGTGCGAAAACGCGCGGCAGGCCAAGCTGACGGGCCTGCTCGGTGGCCGCTTCCACCAGTATTTTGCCAATACCCTTCTCCGTGTTTGCTTCGTCAACCGCCAATGATTTTACTTCCGCCAGGTCGGACCAAATAATCTGCAACGCGCAGCAGCCCACCACATTGCCGTTAAGCTCGACAACAA
>DAOVNI010000112.1 GCA_030630315.1 Phycisphaerae bacterium
AGGCGGAAAAGTTAGGGGCGATGGCATTATTTGGTGAGAAATACGCAGATGAGGTTCGGGTGGTGGCAATTGGATTGCCAATTGACGATTTTCGATTGCCGATTGACGAATTAAAATCGAAAATCAAAAGTCGAAAATCGAAACTTTCTTTGGAGTTTTGCGGCGGCACTCACGTCGATAGAATCGGCTCTATCGGCGGCTTTAAGATAATCAAAGAAGAGAGCATCTCAGCCGGCGTGCGAAGAATTACCGCGTTGACCGGCTCCGGGCTGGCCGGCTTTCTCGAACAGCGAAGCGAGATTATCGAGGAGCTTTCGGAGACGCTAAAGGTTCCCGTTGAAAAGCTGGTCGGCAGAGTTGAGCAGCTAATAAAGGACAATAAAAAGCTGGCCAAGGAGCTCAAGTCAGCCGCCCGACAAGCCGGCAGTGACACTATGGCCGAAGCGAAACAGCTTCTGGAAAAATGCGAAAAAATCGGCCAAACATCAGTAATCATTGGCCGATTGTCGGCGACCTCGGTCGAACAGGCCCGGGAGGCCATCGATATGCTCAAGAAGAAAGCAAAATCTGCTGCTGTCGTCCTGGGCTTTATTGATGACGACAAGGTAACATTGTTGGCAGGTATGACCAATGATTTAGTCAAGAGGGGGTTGAAGGCAGGCATGCTGGTTAAGGCGATTGCGCCAATTGTTGACGGCGGTGGCGGCGGGCGACCGCAAATGGCAGAGGCCGGCGGAAAAAAACCGGAAAAAATCGACGATGCCCTTGCCAAAGCCGCGGAATTGATAAAAGGAAATTTAGCAAATCGATAATCACTTGTCCCGACTTCAAAGCATTGAAAGGCGGACAATATGAAAGTAATTGAAGAACCTCAGTTGGTGGTTAAGCGCAAACTGCCGTGGCCCATCGACATATTGCTCTATCCAACAAGCGTGTCGGGTATAATCCATCTGGTAATCTTTCTGCTTGCGCCGCTGCTAATTAAGAAACTCGTCTTTATTTATTTCGGCATAGTATCCCTGCTACTATACATGCTGTTTATTGGCTACGTTTTTTACTACATTGGGCATTGTGTTTTTTATAGTTCCAAAGGCGGCTGGCGGGCGCCGGATATTTCAATTTATAATGCGCCTGATAGAGGCGAGCTTATTTCCCAATTGTTTCTTATGCTCGGCTGTGTTGCTGTTTGTTTTTGTCCGGCAGCTATATATTATGTCATTGCCGAACGAACCGGTTTATTATTCTGGCTGTTGTCGGCATACGGGATTTTCTTTCTTCCGATGGTATTGTTGACGGTGGTCTTGTTCGATTCGGTCGATGCACTGAATCCGGTATTAATCATTCGCTCGATATTCAGAACATTTTTCCCCTACTGCGGACTGGTTTTAGTCTTTTGTGTCCTTGGCGGCCTGGTTGCCCCCATCATATCTAATATGCCAAAACCTCAAGTTTTACGCCAGACCCCATTTTATATTTCTATGGTTTTGGATTATCTCTTAGGCGCAGCATTTATTTATCAAAAAATGGCTTTTATTTATCTTGCAATGGTAGCAGCTCATCTATTGGGCAGGTTTTATTGGTGGCATAAGGACAAACTTGACTGGGGAATTTAGCCCGTAATTGCAGGTTCACTGCTGCTGGCGGATTTTTATGCTTTTTGCGTGGGCGTCGAGACCCTCGGCCTCAGCTAAGCGGATAATATCGTCGGCACTTTCAGCCAATTTCTTTTTATCGTATTCGATAATACTCGTTGACTTGATAAAATCATTAGCGCTTAAAGCACTAAAGAACCTTGCCCCCCCTCCTGTTGGTAATGTATGACTTGGCCCAGCCCAATAGTCACCAACTGCAACCGGCGAATAATCACCAATAAATATTGCTCCTGCATTATCAATCTTCTTCGCGATTTTCCCACTTTCATCGCCGCACTGAATTTCCAAATGCTCTGGTGCAAACTCATTTGCGCACTCAATCGCATTATCCATATTCTCAAATACAGCAATCTTGCCGAATTCTACCAAGCATTTGAGTGTCTGTTTGGCCCTGTCCAGTTGCTTTACCTGCTTTTTTAGTTGATTGAGAATATTTTCTGCAAACTTTTGTGAATCCGTAACCACAACCGCTATTCCCGGTGCGTGTTCTGCCTGACTGAGCATATCGGCTGCTACCCAGGCTGGATTTGCCTTTTCATTTGCAATTATCAAGACTTCGCTTGGCCCAGCTATTGAATCAATAGCAACATCCCCAAAAACCATTTGTTTGGCAGTTTGAACCCACTGATTACCAGGGCCAACAATCTTATCAACACTCTTAATTGTTTCAGTCTCAAAAGTCAAAGCAGCTACCGCCTGTGCTCCACCAATACGATAGACTTCTGTAATTCCAAGCTCATAGCAGACGGCCAACGTTACCGGATGAATACTGCCTTTGTATCTCGGCGGTGAAACCACCGCTATTTCTTTTACGCCTGCTACCTGTGCAGGGACCGCGGTCATTATCACTGTAGATGGCATCGGCGCGGATGCCCCCGGTACACAAATACCGACTCGCTTTATTGGTGTGTATTTTATCCCTGTGCCGCCGGAACATTTTCTATCATCACCTATAAAAATTTCTTTTTGATATCTCTTCACATTTTCGATGGACTTTCGGATTGAGCCTAAAAGTTCCGGGGCAATTTTTTGATGTGCCTTCTCCAAGTCGCTCCGCCCAACTCTGAACTGGTCCGGTGTTAGTTTGACGCCGTCAAATTCTTCTGTGCAGTCTACAAGTGCTTCGTCCCCCCTTTCTACAACAACTCTTAATATTTCTTGAACTTTCTGCCTGTTTTCGATATGGCGTTCGCCAAGTCCAAAGTGTGACAAGCCAGCCTTTGAGAAGAAAAAATCAAATAATCTATCTTGGAAATCTGACTGTTTATAAGAAATCAGGATTTGGTCGAGTTCTTCGTTCACTGTTTTTCCTTATCTTTGTTAATTTCTCTGTGTCCTCTGTGGCTAATTCTTTTTTATTTGCCGAAGTTGCCGTGGCTGTAAACTCTTGTTGTTCGCTCCAGCAGCAGATAGTGGTTGCCTTTATATTTCGTTAGAATCCCTGCTATTTTGAATCGCAGCCGGTCCGCCTCAGCTGACTGCCGGCGCTCGGCCGACTCCAGGGCCTGGCAGGGCAGCAGCCGAAGTGAAATCTGCTGGACGTTCCGGCCGAGAGCGTCAAAGACAAATACAAGCCGGCCGTCACCTTGCCTGACTATAAAGCCGGTCCTGTCGGCCAAGATAGAATCCTGCTTCAATTCCAATCCTTTTTTCAACTGCTCGGGGCGGATGATTTTCCTTCTTTTGAGCTTGTTTAATATCTCTTTCGGTATGGTTAACACATCGTTCGGGTCATTGAGAGTTGGCCCGGTCTTTTCCCGGGATTTTTGTGATGTTGACGGCGGGGGCTTCCTTGTTTCGCTGAGCGGCAAAAAATAGATAGGGAATATAAAATTTCTGCCCTTGTATTTGGTCACTCTGCCCCAGAGCCGATAGCTTACCCCGTTAGAAGTCTGCACCGAGGGCACGGCAGTTGTCTTTGGCGACTTACTTCTAACGGGGCTTACGGCGGAACGCTTTTCCATATCAGCGGTCATCTTTTCCAGTGCCGCCGATGGCAGCAGCTCCAGGCTCGTCCCGGCTTTGACAACGGCTCTTATGTCTGAGTCAAATTCAAAGAACCATCTGTGGCAACCCTCGTTGCTGTCCTGGAACCATATGTCATTGCCGTCGGTGCTGGTCAATTTGCCGTCAACGCCGGTCAGGACAAAGCCGTCCCGCAGCAGAGTTTTGCGAGCTGTTCCTGCCCCTTTAGAAGCCCGCACCGGCGCCACGGTCCGCCTCGGGCGGACCTCTGACGACTTACTTCTAACAGGACCTGCGCCAAATCCCGATGCTATCGGGACAGCGCTTATAAAAAACACCAAAATCAAAATTGCAAGTCTCTTGCCCATATCAATAATCGGTAATCAATTCTACAACCTGTCCCGGCCCATCCGCCTGCTTTATGTATCGGATGCTGTCAGGGTCGCCGGCTGCAATCAAATCGACCAGGGGCTTCCAGAATCCGCCTACAAGTATAATCGGTTTATCTGCTTCGAGAAATCCTTTGTTTTTTAATTCCCAGACCTTTGCCAGTTCCAGCAGCGTTCCTGTTCCGCCGGGCAGCACGACATACCCCTGCCCCAGTTTTATCAACGTATCGAGCCGTTCGTCGAGCGAATCGGCAACGATTTCGCGACTGATATATTCGTTGGGCTTTCCCTTGAACGCTGAGCAGGTAACGCCAATAATTTCACCGCCGGCTTCGGCTGCTCCTTTGGCTGCGGCCAACATTGTCCCGCCATATCCGCCGTTGGCGATTGTAAAGCCGGCCTGAGCCAGCATTTTGCCTGTCTCGTAGGCCAGTTCATAAGCCGAATCGCCGGGCCCTGCTCTGCCCGTTCCGAAAATGGTTATCGTTTTTTTACTCATTGGTTTTTTTGCACGTGTAGTTTAGAAGCCCGGCCGAGAGCAAGATTTCCCTGTCCCTGTCGCAAAGTTTCAGCCTGCCGACAAATTCAAACGAGCCGGTCTTGTTGACAATCTTAACTTTGTCACTACCCTTTATCGCTTCGAGCAGATTGTCGATTTGTAACTGGTCGTCGGGTTTGATTTCGTTGTAGTCGGCCGGCTCGGCGAATTCTATCGGAACAATGCAGAAGTTAATCAAGTTGGCCTTGTGGATTCGCTCAATACTTTTCGCGACTACCGCCCGCACTCCCAGATACATCGGGCAAAGTGCGGCGTGCTCTCTTGACGAGCCCTGGCCGTAGCTTTCACCTGCCACAATTATACCGGCGATACCTTTTTCCTTTAGCTCAAGGGCTCGTTGGGCAAATGTCGGCCTGCCTCGCTCGTTGAAACAATTAAAGACCACCTTTGCATATTCCGGCACATTCGAGCGCAGTTTCAGGAAAGCCCCGGCCGGCATAATATGGTCGGTGGTTATCTTATCGCCGCATCTAATCAAGACTCTGCCCCGCAATTCCTGCGGCAGCGGCGGCGGCGCTTCGGGCACAACAATCGTTGGGCCGCGCAGAACCTCTACTTTTGCCGCCTCTTCTTCGCTCAAAGGCGGCTCTATCATATTGTCGTTGATGACGAATTTATCCGGCAATTCGATTTCTGGGTATTCTATTGCGAAAATTTCAGGCAAATCGCGCGGGTCGGTAATTCGGCCGGTCAGAGCCGAAGCAACCGCTGTCTCGGGACTGACCAGATAGACCCGGTCGTCTCTTGTGCCGCTTCGGCCGGGAAAGTTCCTGTTAAACGTCCGCAGACTTACCACTCCGTCACCCGGCGAAAAGCCCAGGCCGATGCACGGACCGCAGCCCGTCTCGAGAATTCGAGCACCCGCTGAAATCATATCCGCCAGTGCCCCGTTTTCAGCTAACATATTCAAGACTTCTCTACTGCCCGGAGCAACCGCAAATTCGACCATACTGTTTATACGCCTGCCTTTCAAAACCTTTGCAACCATCATCAAATCCGTAAAGCTCGAGTTTGTGCAGCTACCTATTACGACCTGCCTTGTTCGAATGCCGGCGATTTCCCTGACGGTTTTGATATTGTCCGGCGAAGACGGGCAGGCCGCCATCGGCTCAAGTTCGGCCAGATTTATCTCGATGATACGGTCATATTCGGCATCCGGGTCGGCTGCCAATTCACCACAGGCGAAATAGTCCTTTTCCCGGTTCTGGGCAGCAAGGAATTTTCTGGTTTGTTCATCGCTGCCGAAGATACTCGTTGTTACGCCCAGCTCCGCTCCCATATTGGTAATCGTTGCCCGCTGCGGCACAGTCAGCGTTGAGGCGCCTTCACCGAAATATTCGACCGCCCAGCCCACATTGCCTTTTGTCGTAAGGATGCCGAGCAGTTTAAGGATAACGTCCTTGGCTGCCACCCAGTCGCCCAG
>DAOVNI010000115.1 GCA_030630315.1 Phycisphaerae bacterium
ATTATGAAAATAAATGGCAGCGGAGAGTCCGAAAAAACAAACCCAATTCAAACCCAATCAAAGCCAATTTCCGAAAAGCCCAAATGAATGTAAACTCACTTATAACAAAGGATTACAGAAAAAACGACGCCTTCGCAGTCCAAAAAAACAAAGCCAAAACAAACCCAATTTCCCTAAAGCACAAATGAATGTAAACTTCTATTCACAAAAGGATTATGAAAATAAACCAGCCTTCGGAGTTCAAAAAAACAAACCCAAACAAAGCCAATTTCTGTATCGGCAGCATGGTTCATCGTTTAGAATTACAGGATTGTGCAAGAAAGGTCGATACATTAATTCGTCACCCGTGAATCGAACGACGAGATACGAAATACGAGAATATGACTGAAACAGCTTATCAAAAGTGCATAAATCCGGATTGCGGGGCCCAGTTCGATTGCGGACAGGCGATGTTTAAGTGTCCGGCGTGCGGTGAGCTGCTGGATGCACAGTATAACTGGGACAAAATCGAAGTCCCCGATAAACTCAGCGACTTCGGCAAGCGCTGGGGAAATAGAGACAACCCTCTGGATTTCTCCGGTGTATGGCGTTTCAGAGAGCTGCTCAACTTTTGCGACGACAAATACAAAGTAACCATAGGCGAGGGCCAGACAATCTTTCAGCAAAATGACGCTGTCGCCAAGTATGTTGATATGAAGCCGGGGCGTTTATATCTGCAATATGAAGGGCTGAATCCATCCGGCTCATTCAAAGATAACGGTATGGCGGCGGCGTTCAGTCACGCAAAAATGGTGGCAGCTCGTTCGTGCGCATGCGCATCAACGGGCAATACTTCCGCATCGGTGGCTCTGTACGCACACAGTTGTGGCCTGAAAGCCACGGTTTTTATCGGCTCAGGTCGAATCGCCTTCGGCAAACTCAGCCAGGGAATGGATTACGGTGCGCAGACGATTCAAATACAGGGTGACTTCGACGATTGTATGCGTCAGGTCCAGGATGTCTGCACAAAGCTGGGCCTGTATCTGCTCAATTCACTAAACCCGTTCCGACTCGAAGGGCAAAAGGCCATAATGTATCGAATCATCGAAGGCCTGCGCTGGGAGGTGCCGGACTGGATAATAGTACCCGGTGGAAATTTGGGCAATTCCAGCGCCTTTGGCAAGACCTTCTACGAGTTAAAACAGTTAGGGTTGATTAAGCGAATACCGCGAATGGCGATTGTTAACGCTACCGGCGCCGACATGCTGACCGACCTGGTCAATAACAAAAAGCTCCTCTGGAACAACGGCAGAGTTAATCAGGCGATTATCGACGACTATTACGCAGATTTGACGGCCCGTAACTTTTCGCCGCATACCTGTGCCTCGGCGATAGAAATTGCCCGTCCGGTCAATCTGAAAAAATGCCTGCGAGCGATTGATATATGTAACGGCGTCGTACGTGCGGTAACCGATGTTGAGATTTGCGATGCAAAGGCAATTATAGGCAAATACGGGTTGGGCTGTGAGCCGGCTTCGGCGGCAACAATAGCAGGTTTAAGGCGCCTGCGGACGGAAGACGTCATCGGGGCCGACGAGCGAGTTGCCTGCGTGCTGACGGGGCACCCGTTAAAAGACCCCAACGTAACGGTCAACTACCACAAGGAAAAACAGGGTGAATTCAGCAATCCGCCTGTAGAAGCACCGAACGACATCGATGAAATAATCAAGCTGATAAATTGATTCTCCCAACACTCAGCAAGGTAAAACTACGGAATGGAAAACAACCAGAGCAATACCAGGAGAACGAAGATTTTAGTCACTTGCGGAGTGATGCTTTTTTCTGCAGTAACCGCGTCCTGGACTCTTTCCGAAAGGCCGCTTAACAACCACGAATGTTTTGTCTCCATCGCAGCACGTGAGATGCTTCAAAGCGGCGATTGGGTCATGCCTACTTTTAATGGCGAGCTTCGGCTTCAGAAAACGCCTCTTTCCTATTGGCTTGTGGCAGGTTTGGCCAAAATAACCGGCAGGGTTGACGAATTTACTACCCGGCTGCCGAGCGTTGTTTTTGGGGTTTTGTCGGTTGCTGCCATTATATATTTTGTAAACCAGTGGCTGACTTTTCGCATTGCGATACTTTCTGCGGCTGTTTGGGCGACGTCGCTGGGTTATATTCGTTACTCACATAACGCCCGGCCGGATATGGGGCTGACTTTTCTTATTATGCTGTGCTTTCTAAGTTTCTACTCAGCCATTACTGCCAACAGCCGCAAAAGACAAGTGGTCTATATGCTGATTTTCTGGATAAGTTTTGGGCTGGCAAACCTGTCTAAGGGTCCTGCCCCACTGCCCTTGGTACTGGTGCCACTTTTTTTCTACGTTGCTGTGTTTCGGCAGTGGAAACGAGTACCCAAACTTCTGCCAATTATCGGGATGGTCGTTTTCCTGGCCATCGTTTTGCCTTGGCCGCTGGCCGTTGCTTCCAGGATGAATTGGAATCTGGCTACGTGGAAACGCGAATTTATAGACCGCTTCTTCGGTACATACGCCTCCGGCAACAAGCCCCTGTACTATTATCTGCCCAAGATGTTTCAGTTTACTATGCCGTGGGCGGCTTTTGTGCCGTTTGCCTTAGCTGCTCCTTTTTACAGAGTGTGGAACAAGAAGCAACCTGTAATGCAATTTTTGTGGCTGTGGTTTGTTGTTGACCTGGCATTCCTCACTATCAGTGGCGGCAAGCGTCAGCATTACATCATCCCCGCAATACCTGCAATGGCAATCTTGGCCGGTATTCTCCTGGAGGATATGGCTTTCTCCAAAAAAGCATACACAAGTAGATTCGCAAGGAATTTTTTACTTTCTCATCTTGTGATATTAATAATAGGCTTTGTTGCGCTACCGATTGTCATAGGGCAGCTACTGCATGAAGTTTTGTATGAAGCAATTCTTTTAAGCGCAGTAGGATTGATTGGGCTTCTGGTTGTTGCCGGGTTGTTTAGAGCTAAGAGGACACCTGTGGCATGTGGAACTTTATTTGTAAGTATTGCCGTTTTGGTAATGATCGGCTATAGCGGCTTTATAAATCCTCTTAACTACAACCAGCCATCGAGGCAGTTTACACAAGCTGTGGCGCAAAAGGTGCCCGCCTCGGATGAGCTGATAGCATACAAATCTGCTTCCGCAAGGTTCATTCACTATTTTGGCAGAAGCGTGCCCAAAATAGGGACAAAATCAGAGGTTTATCAATCGTACAGGGACGGCTGCTGGGTTGTCGCTTTCGGCATATATCTGGACGAACTGCTCGACAATGGGGAGTTTGAAATCGCTTATGTGCAGGAAAATGCCGAGCGACACGGACAAAACATTGTAGGCGGGGCACTATTGCATAAATCCGGTGGTGGTTCTAAAGACAAGATTTAGGGGGTTATTCAACCAAACTGGTAATGAAGTCTTTTTCGGCCTCGAGCAGCGGCTGTTCTTTGATACTTTGAACTAGTTCAATGGCCTCGGCAACAGTGTATCCGCGTGCCTTGACCGCCCACACGGCGGCGAGTATTGAAACTCTTTTCCTGCCGTTGCTATCGTGGAGAAGCACCGGCAGATTGGCCTTATCAGCCATTATATCCAGGAACTGGTCCTGAATTTGCTTATCGGGTAAATAGTTAGCTTTTTCGATAGGCAACTCAACATAATTAACGCCATTGTTTCTGACCCAGGTTATTTCCTCGTTGTACCAGTTTTTCTCGCGATGTTCGGAAGCGGAACGGACGTTTACGATAGTGCCGATATGATATTTGTAAAGCAGGCGGGTGTAATCCATTCCTCGCGGCTGGCCGCTGGTATAAAGCACGCCCGGCTCGATACTATGAAAATTCTTGATATGAAAATGGCGGACTAACAGAATTACCGCCGCTATTATCAGCAGAATAATTATCAGGCCAGCCGATGATTGTTTTTTCTTTTTCACTCTCTTAGTCCGCCGTTAGAGTTTCCCTGCGATGCACTTTTCGCACCGAATATATCTTTTTGTTTGTTGATTCAAAATAGACTCTGCTTATCATCTCGCCTATCAGCCCGGTGGCGATGAAGATTAATCCAATGAGCAGAAGTATAGCCGCCAGTCCTGCGAGTGGGCCGTGTGCAACAAAAATCGGCACGTTATATACGAACTTGTCGTACAGTATATAGGCGGCCAGCAGTAAGCTCGCGAGGATGCAATATAAAGCCGCTCTGCCGAAAAAGTGCAGCGGCCTTGTGATGTATCCGAGTAGGAACCTGAGCGTTATCAAATCAAAGGCGACTCTAAAGGTTCTGGAGATTCCATAGCTGCTGGAGCCTTTCGGACGGACGACGTTCTTTATAGGTATCTCGATGATTTTAACGCCGCTTCGTGACAGTAACGCCGGAATGAATCTGTGCATCTCTCCGTAAAGATTTAATTCCTCAATTACCTCGCGTCTGTATGCTTTGAAGGTGGTGCCGAAATCGTGGATATCGACGCCGCTTATTTTTGAAGCGAGCCAGTTAGCCACCCTTGAAGGGATTTTTCTCATTAAAAGATTGTCCACTCTATGTTTTCGCCAGCCGCTGACTACATCGTAGCCGGCGTCGATTTTTTCAAGAAAATTTGGTATCTCTTCCGGTGCGTGCTGTAGGTCGCCATCCATTGATATTATTATGCGTCCTCTTGCGATATCAAAGCCGGCGGCGAGAGCGGGGGTCTGGCCGAAATTACGGCGAAGCTCGACAATAACCATTTTGCTGTCTTTGCCGGCGATATCTTTCAGCAGCTCCAACGTATTATCGGTGCTTCCGTCATCGACAAAGACAAGCTCGTAATCCAGGCCGGTTTCACCCATTGTTTTGACTAATCGGCTGTAAAGCTCGTTGACAGCCGGAGCTTCGTTGTAAAGCAGCACTACGACCGAACAATCAGTGTGGTCAAAGTTTTCCATAATGCACCAATTTTACTCCTGCATCTTCGAAATACTGCTTTGTTTTTCCGCTGCAAAGAGCTTCCAGCTCGACCTTTCGCTGGTGTAATAATCTGGTTTTGGCTGGGTCCAGGCCGTCAGCAAATCCCGGATGAGTCATCACTTCTACGGTTGCCGCCGAATTATATAAAGCGACGGCCTTGAAGAAATTCACATCTATTTTGCCTGTATGTGCAATGCCAAGAAATACGTCAGTTTTTAAGAAGTCCGGGTTTTGCACGCGGTTTATCTTGGCCATAATCCTGATTTTTTGGGCTCTTTTTCTGCCATCCTCACTTGTCAGCGGCCAGGGTATTTGAAAAAGTTCTTTTGGCTCGAACGGCCAACGTATTGCGGGGATTTGAAATCGTCCGGCCAACTGGCAGACGATTGAGAAAAGCGGAGGGAATGTGTGGATATGTTTATGTGAGTCCAGATGAGTCGGCTTGAGGCCATTGTCAATGACCCATTGGATTTGGGCGGCCAATTCGGCTCGTATAGCTTCTCTAATCTTATGTCCTGCCAGGGAAAAAAGCGACAGTTTGAACAACGAAGATGTGAATTGGCCATCGGTATCGAGTAACCGGTCGATGGTGGTGTCCTTCGATAGTGGTCGGCCCTCAGTGAGATTAAGGTGGACTCCGATGCCAAGGTTGGGCAGTTTTTTTGCTATTTTGACGGCCTCGTCGGCGGCCGGCATATTGGCCATAATTGTCGCACTGGTCAGCACGCCGTCGGTATGGGCCTGGGCGACAGCCTTATTTACACCGTCGCAAAGGCCGAAATCATCCGCGTTTATTATGACTCGCCTGTCCATCTGCAGTAAGCTTAAGCGGCAAAAGCAATCGAGTCAATCAGAAATTAGCATATAGCGTTTTAGCGTATCCGCTATTCGCTATTTTTAGATTGCCGGGTTGCGGAG
>DAOVNI010000105.1 GCA_030630315.1 Phycisphaerae bacterium
CTGGCCCGTTTCGATCCAATAGTCAACAAACACTTTCAGGTCATTAAAATCTACTTCCCAGTCATTAGTCAAGTCGGCGATATTTCGCCAATTGGCAGGTGTCTTACTCGCTTCGGCTGTCCCGCCGTAGGCCCCCATATTGATACGAATATTATTTGCGTCATTTGGTTCATCACCCAAGGAACAGCCCGGATTGCCCGCATCAATACAGATGCTCGTGTTGGCATCTATTACCCAGGTTTCGCTATTTGGGTCCCACCTGCCAGCTTGTGATTGCAAATGATAATCAGTCTCAAACCCAACCCAGAAGGGACCATGGGGTCCAATGAAATCGTCCCAATACCCAGGAACAACAAAGCACGGGTCTGAGTCAATGTTGCCCATGCCCACCCAGCCGTCCTGCACGTTACTGTAAATTACCTGTGGGGTTCCATAGGTAACATACAGTTGATCGGGTCTGTTAAGCCACAAGATACAATTTTTTATCGCCGTGTCGGATTTGCAGTATATGCCGCTGCCGGAGCTACCAAGGTTCCCAACGATAGTACAATTTGTAATCTTCGGGGCAGCATAGCGGGAATGAATGCCACCGCCGGGGCCGCCTTGAGGCTCCAAAAAACCGTCCCAGGAACGGTTGCCAGCGATGACGCAGTTGCTTATCTCAGAACTGCCGCCAGAGCAATAAATGCCGCCACCTCCTCTGGTAACGGACATATTGTGCATTATTTTACATTTGTTTATTGTCGGGCTGGCGTAGTAACAATATATTCCACCGCCATTCTGCCAGGTGCTGTTCCATTCGATGGTACAGTGAGTAACTTCAAGGTTGCTGTTGTGACAGTAAATACCACCCCCGCGATCAGCATGATTGTGCATTATGGTACAATTCTCAATTGTCGGATTGCTCGAGCCATCGCACCAGATGCCGCCCCCACGTTTGGCTGAGTTTTCATTGATAGTGCAATTACTAATCATTGGATTGCTGGAGGAATAGCAGTAGATACCGCCTCCTTTACCTGTGTGACCCTCTTTGTCGGGATATATTCCGGGGGCTGAATTCCCTTTGATCGTACAGTTACGAAGCGTAGGACCGCTGGATGAGCAATAAATGGCACCACCATTATACTTGGCTGAGCAGTTTTGGATGATGCAGTTAGTAACGGTGGGACTGCTGGAGGAAAATTTTATACCGCCAGCGTAACGGTCGGGTCCGGTCGGAATGAAACCATACGTGATGGTAAATCCGTCCAGAACTGAATTGCTATCTTCGCCGGTGTGAAAATGAAACCCGCGGCCTTTATTTTCACAATTGATAATTGTCACCTCGGGGCCATTCTCGCTGCAAACAGTGATTGCCTTGCCCTTAAAATCAATATTCCGGTTGCCACTACCAGAATATATCCCGTCGGAAACAAGGACGATATCACCATTCGTAGCTTCGTTTATTGCGTGCTGAATGGTTTCATATTCTGAAGGAACACGCAACACACCTTCGGTGCTGATTTTAAAAACTACCGAAATTGTGACGGGGCTGTTACGAACCCCATCGGCAGTAATCGTGAAATTGCAAGTGTGTACGCCCAGATTTAGTTGTGAAATATCCACACTAAGGTTGACCTGATCTATCTCACCTCCAGACGCTCCATTTGTCGGATTAACTTCCAGCCACGGACAAACCTCTGTGATCTGCCAACTCAATGTCCCAATTCCGGCATTGCGAATGGACAGAATCTGCGGTTCAGGGCCGGGATCACCTTCATATGCAAAGAACTTGAAGACTTGAGGCCAAGCCCATATGAATGGCACCTCGAGAGCGCGTTCATCTGCCCCGATGTCAATGCGATAATTCATTATGCGTGGATCGCCGTCAATATCCGTTTGTCCAAGAGCCAAGCTATAACATGGGTCACCAACGTTAATGCAAGGCGAATTAATCGATAAATGGTAGTCAGCTGCAACTGGATCGACAAACAGCGGATCAGTATTTATATTGCCCGTCCCAGTGCTCCCACCTGGCCAGCAACTGTAAGTTGGCTTGGAGCTGTCAAATATGCCGTCCGGATTGTACCATACTATGCAGCTGGTGATGCTACCATTACAGATACGTATTCCCTCATTCTCATTTGAGACAATTGTACAGTTAACAATGGTGGCGTCACAGCAGTTTATACCACTCCCATAGGAAGTTCCATGACCGTTATAGCTGACTAAGCAGTGGGTAATAATACCATGGCAGCGACTCAGTCCAGCGCCATAGTTTCCGATGTTTCGGGTGATGGTACAGTGGCTTATTATACCGTTGCAACTGTCGATTCCTCCACCATCGCCAGAGGTGTTTTCTGTAATCACGCAATGGGTTACGGTAGCGCGGGTTGAATTTCCAAAAATTCCTCCACCCCAGAATGAGCCGTGTCCACCGGTTATAGTAAAGCCCGCCAGTTTACAACTTGCGTCCTCGCTGCCGGAAAATGTGACTACGGAGGTTGTACCATCACCCCGAATTGTCGTCCCTGCTACCACCACTGAATCGTTAGGGTCGGTTGAAGTCAGTGTAATGTTTTTGCCATCGATACTGATATTTTCCGTGTATATGCCGGGACTAACCACGACAATATCGCCATTATTAGAATCGTCGATTGCCGCCTGAATGTTATTGAAATCCGAAGGCCCGTTGCAATCAACGGTAATTGTCCTTGCCTGGCAGGGGATGGCTGAAAGCAGGCAGATTAAAGCTAAGTTTACCTTTTTCATTCTAAAAACCTCCAAAAGAGGCATACAAAAATATTGTAACATCTTTTTACGCCGGTTCAAAGGAAAAAAGGTAGTACAAACCATTTGCGCACTTTCCTCCTTCAGGTCAAATTGTCACAGTTAGAGTGCTTTTGCTGCGTCGCTGTCAACGAGCCAGGTGACCTTATTAAGGATGGGCCAGAGGACGTGAATGGGATAGCGGACTTCATCGGGCTCGCTGGTGAGAACCTCTTTCAAGATGCCGGCCTTTTCCTGCCCGGAAACCAGCACAGCCAGATGAGATGCGGCACGTAAAACGGGATGCGTCAATGTTATGCGGTTTAGCTTCTCATCGAGAACATAAACAACACAGGCCAGATTTTCCGTATCAAAGGCCGCATAAGAATTGGGAAACAGCGAGCCGGTATGTCCCTCCGCCCCCATGCCAAGCACAATTAAATCAAATTCAGGAAGTTGATTTTCTTCGAGGCCGAAAACCTCTCGAATGGTCTCTTCGTATTGCTGAGCGGCGACCTTAAAATCGCTGTGCTCTGTCGGAATTCGATGAATGTTCTGCTCAGGAGTGCCGACTTTAGGTAAGAAAGTGTCGGCGGCGAGCTTGTAATTGCTCCATTGCGAATCGGGCGGAACGTACCGCTCGTCAACCCAGAACAAGTGTATCTTGTTCCAGGGCAGAGTTTTGGCGCTCGGCACTTCGCCCAACAGTTCAAAAAAACGCCTGGGCGTGTGTCCCCCTGATATTGCGACGTAAAAAGCATTTTTTGCCTTTATCGCCTTTTTCGCATGAGCGACAAAAAACTCAACGCTTTTACGCGCAAGACTCTCGGGGTCGGAAGCAACTTCAACATTCGGTTTATAATTTGCAGCAGTTTCCATATCCCCGCCTCTTTCACTGCATAAACACAAACTAAAATTATTATCTACTTTCAGTGATGGTTTGGCCAGAAAAATTTTTCAAAAATAAAAAAAACTACTGTTTGTTAGTTAACTCTTCTCCCCAACACGACTTACAGAGCAAAAATCCGACATTCAAGGCGGCCTCAGGTAATGTCATCAATCTCCCACATAAAGGCCTTTATGCCTTCGGCGCCCATTTTCTCTCGCATCTGACGAACCTTCTGCATTATTTCTCCGGCTTTTGTCTGGTCGGTAACAACAAAGGTTCCGCAATTTATCCCCGGCCAAACATCGGTATTCAAATGCGGCTCACTTATCTCGCCCCTGCCTAAGGTGTTCGTAAATTTGGTATAGCAATTAGTGCCAACAGAGGCCAGAGCTTCGTTTACTTCCTCATCAATCGCGGCATTGTGGACAATCAAAACAGCTTTCATAATTATTCTCTTATGCTACTCTGCGAAGTAGCGCTTCGCTACGTAGCACGAGCAGCAGAAGCCTTAAAACCTTCGAATACACTGTAAAGGGTTGGCATCAGAACCAGCGTAATGATGGTGCCAACAAACAGGCCGCCGATTACCGTTACGGCAAACGGCACCCAAATTTCGGCCCCCTCGCCTCGTGAAAAGGCAAGGGGCGTCATCGCCAGCATTGTAGTGCAGCTGGTACATATTACCGGGCGTAATCTGCTGCGTCCGCCTTCAATGATTGCGGAATAGACATCGTGCCCTCGTCGCCGTAGTATGTTAACATAACTGATGAGAACAATTCCGTCATTGACTACAATGCCGACAAGCATAATCAGCGCAAGAAAACTGACAACGCTCATTGCCTGACCGGTCAAGGCCAACGCGATAATTACGCCGACAATACCAAAAGGTATCGAAAAAAATATGATAAACGGGTCACGGTACGACTCAAATTGCGAAGCCATCACCATATATACCAATACCATTCCCAGGCCCACGGCTATCATCAACAGCCGGAATGCTTCTTTCTTTTCTTTTTCAGCCCCGGCAAATTTATAACTGAAACCCGGCGGCGCAGGAATCTTTTCCAGGGCTTTTCTTACGTCGTTTGCCACCGAACCGAGGTCCCTGCCGCTGACTTGACCGGAAACGGTAATATAGCGTGCCTGGTCTTTTCGTTCTATCTTTGTCGGGCCCAGCCCTTCCTCGATCTTAGCAATATTTACCAGGCTGACCTGGCCGCCATTGGGCATACTGATAGACACATCTCGCAAATCTTCAATCCTGTCGCGGTCTTTAGGTCGCAGCCGAACTTCCACATCATATTCGTTTCCGCGTTCTCGATATCTCGTCGCAGTACTGCCTGCGAAGAATGTCTCAATCGTCTTGCCAATGGTCTTGACATCAAGTCCCAGATTTGATGCCTTCTCGCGGTCAATAATAACCCTGAGCTCCGGCTTTTCTTCTTTTCGGCTGATTTGCACATCATCCACCCCTTCAACGGTGGCCATTGCCGACTTAACGGCCTCGGCGTACACCCTGGCTTCATCCATATTATGGCCGTAAAGTTCAACAGCCAGTTTCCCGCCGCCGCCAAACATCATTGCCGCAAGCGGGTCTTCGGCACTGAAGCGGATAGTTGCTCCCGGCATCTTATCCGTGATTTTGCGAAGTCTCTTTATTATGGTCTCTGGCGAAACGTCGCGCTGCCTCTTGGGCTTCAAGCTGATAAACAGAATACCCTTATAGCTTTCTTCCTCCGCAGCATAGTGGGAGCCCCCACCATAAACACCCCAGCGTAGAAAACTGTTCCGCCTTTCAGGAACATTATTTTCTGTTATTGTTTGTAGCTGCTGCGCTACGACACCGGTACGCTCATAACGAGTACCGATGGGCAGCTCATATTCCGCCGACACTCGATTCTGGTCCTGTTCGGGGAAAAATTCGGTGCCGATAAACCCGACAATCCCAATGCTCCAGGCAAATAAAACAACACAGGAAAGAAAGACCGTTTTGCGATTTTCCAGCGACCAGTTGAGAAACTTGACGTACAGCTGCTCCATTCCGGTCAAAACCTTTTCACCCCGATTGTAAAAGAAGTCTAATATTGACCTTGATGAATTCGGATTACGAACTTTTAGCAGCTTCGAAGAGAGCATCGGGACGAGCATAAGGGCGGTAAACAGCGAAGCCACCAGGGCCATCGTAACAATAGCCGCGAACTGTCCGAATATAATCGCTGCTATTCCGCCAACAAAGATAATAGGCAGGAAGATGGAAACTGTCGTCAGGGTCGAAGCAAAAACAGCTCTGGCTACTTCGTTTGCCCCGAAAACGGCGCCTTCTTTTGGCCGCTCTCCTTTATGACGATGACGATTGATGTTATCAACGACAACTATCGCATTATCAACCACAAGACCGACAGCGACAGCTAAGCTGGCCAATGAATCGGTATTAATCGTGTAACCGGCTAACCACATCAGCAAAAACGTAATTATCAGTGACGTTGGAATTGCAACAGCAACTATAATGGCTGCCCGGAGGTCTCGCAGGAAAAAAAGAAGTACCATAAAAACAAAAAACACGGCCCATAAAACCGTATTGCGCAAATTGCCCACCGAGGCAAGGATAAACTCGGAATTATCCATCACAATCCTGGGCTCAACATCGGGCGGCAAATTCTTCTTTATCTCCTCAAGTTTTTCCCTGAC
>DAOVNI010000263.1 GCA_030630315.1 Phycisphaerae bacterium
CCCTTCTTGCTTTCGCAAGAAAGCAGGGGGGGCCGCTTCGGGCAGCTATATTCTTACGTGCTCCAGAGATATGTTAAGGGGCGGGATTCTCTAAGTGCAACCCAGAAACATCAACTGGCTTCGGTACTGGTGGAGATAGAGCAATCGTGTATTAGCAAGCTTTTGGGGATGCGACAAACGGTAATAAAGAGAGCTGTAGAGGGGGGTGATTATACGGCTCTTTTGCAGGAGCATAGTAGATTACTCGGAGACAAAACACGAGCCGGGCAATTAGGGTTGAAGCTGAAGTTTGACTACGGCAAGACCAGCGATGGGGTCAAACGCATCGCTCCGCTTACTTTGCCGGAGCAGCCCAGGCCCAAGGCGTTTTTGCCACAAAGGCACCAAGACACCAAGTTTTTCTAATTTATAATTTCTTCGTGACTTTGTGACTTCGTGGCTATTTTTGCAAAATGGCGTTCCCAAACATTGGAGGTTTGGTATTATGAATGGACGCAGAGGCATCTTCACATTCTTCCTCTTTCTTCTACTGTCGATTATCGTTTTGCTTCAGGTTTTGTCGATGGTTCAGTCGGACCGATTGTATGAGCGTCTTAATTATCTTGTAGATACGTGGCAAAGCAGGGGGCCTGTGAGGGCGGCTCAAGAGAAGGGACGCTCGGCTGATTTGCCGGGGGAAGAATATCCCGGCGACGAGGGCGATTGGCTGGTATGGAGAATTGGCGCTGAGCCTGCCACTTTAAATTATATCACATCCAAGGATCTTTATGCTAATTGGATAGTGGGCGGGAACATTTTTGAAAGTCTTTTAGAATATGACTACGATGAAGTCGAGCTCAAACCTCTGTTAGCGGAGAGCTATGAGGTTTCCTCTGACGGTCTGGAAATGACTTTTCGGCTGCGGAAAGACATCCATTTTTCTGACGGGGTGCCAATAACTACCGACGATGTCATCTTTAGCTACCAGACAATAATAAATCCTGATGTGGATGCGCATGCGCTGGCCAACTATTATTACCCTATCGAGGAAGTAATTCAGATTGACAGCCATACGGTGAAGTTTGTTTTTCGGGAGCTGTATTTCAAAGGCCCTGAGATAGGTGGGCTTATGCCGATAGTGCCGAAGCATATTTACGAATTTTCCGATGCCGCGGAATTCAATAAGCGTCGTTCTGAGCCTGTGGGCAGCGGGCCATATTTATTTGAGAAATGGAACGTTGGGCGTGAAGTTGTTCTGCGACGGAATGAAAACTACTGGGGCCGAAAGCCGAAGCTGGAAAAAATTATATTTCGAGTTATTACCAATGAGGTGGCGGCGCTGCAGTCCCTGCGTTCGCACCAGGTGGATTTTATGGTGCCGACTGCGGAACAATTTGTTGAGCTGCCGGAGGAAGAGGAATTTGTCAAGGAATTCGAGTGTCTTTCCTACTGGAATCCGGGAGTGGGTTATTCGTACATAGGGTGGAACCAGAATACTGCGTTTTTTGGTGACCGCCGGGTGCGACTGGCTATGACGCATCTTGTGGACCGGGAAACGATTATCAAACATCTTATGAAAGGTCTTGGGCGCATCGTGACGGGGCCGTTTTATGTCCTGGGCAAACAGTATGATTCGAGTATTGAACCCTGGCCTTACGACCCTGAGCGTGCCAAACAATTACTTGACGAGGCCGGCTGGCGCGATACCGATGGAGACGGAATGCGGGATAAAGAAGGAGTGCCGTTTAGATTCAAGTTTATGATAGTTAGTGGTTATCTTATAGGGGAACAAATAGCCAAGTTGTTAAAAGATGAGATGGCAAAAGCAGGCATAGATTTGATTCCGGACCCTTATGAGTGGTCGGTTTTTGAAGAACGGCTTAATACGAGGTCATTTGATGCTACGATGTTAGCGTGGGGCGGGACAGTGCTGACGGACCCCTATCAGATATGGCATTCTTCACAGATTAAAGGGCGCGGTTCCAATCGGGTCGGGTTTGACAACCCCGAAGCGGATGTCATTATCGAAGAAGCCCGAAGGACTCTGGATGAGAGTGCACGTAACAAGCTGTATCACCGTTTCCATCGGATTTTGCATAAGGAGCAGCCTTATACGTTTTTTCGGGCCAGGCCGTCACTGCGTTTCCTGGATAAGCGTTTTAAGAATGTAAAAGTCCACAAACTGGGGCTTAATCCATTAGAATGGTATGTACCTAAGGACCAGCAAAGGTACAAATGAAATCAGCGTAGATGACAACTTATATCGCAAGACGTTTATTGTTGATGATTCCGACGCTGCTGGGGATAACCGTAATGGTTTTTGCCATTAGTCGGATTGCGCCCGGCGACCCGCTGAGCCAACGTATGGGTCCTGAGGGGCAGATGGACGCTAAGCAGGCAGCGGCTGTTCGGGAGGCGCAAATGAAGCTTCACGGATTAGATAAGCCGCTGCATGTTCAGTATGCGATTTGGTTGGAACGGGTGGTTCGTTTTGATTTTGGGGATTCAATTAAGCATCATCGGCCGGTCATTGAGCTAATCAAAGAGAGATTGCCCATTACGCTGACGCTGAATTTAATTGCTTTTGTAATTATCTATGTGGTATCGCTGCCGTTGGGGGTTTTAGCGGCGGTGAGACATAAGCAATTTTTCGACCGCGCCAGCTCAGTGGCTCTTTTTATGCTGTGGTCGCTGCCGAGTATGTTGGTTGGCCAGATGCTGATAGGCTATTTTTGCGGGCCGACGTTTAAGAATTGGTTTCCACCGGCAGGGCTCAGCAGCAATTACGCTGACCAGCTGCCTTTTTTCCCGTGGTTGGCCGATAGACTTTGGCATCTGGTTTTGCCGGTGTTTTGTCTGACATACGCGGGTTTTGCGTATCTTACCAAGCAGGTCAGAGCGGGGATGCTGGATAATCTGCAGGCTGATTATGTAAGGACCGCTCGTGCGAAGGGGCTGTCGAACTGGGTCGTGATATTCAGGCATGCATTTCGCAACAG
>DAOVNI010000272.1 GCA_030630315.1 Phycisphaerae bacterium
CTTTATTCTCCCCTTCCAACCGAAGCGGGTTTTCGCCCGCGTCTATTTCTTCCAACTCAATCGTAAATTCCTTTGTCTTTAGCATAGTATTCCTTCATATTTTGATGTCGGCTGGTGATTCTAAACGCTACTTTTTCGAGAATCAAGGTAAAATTGGCGGGAGCCCAGTTATAAGTTTTGAGTCCTTGGTTTTTAGTTGAAAAACGAGATTGCCACGCTGCGCTCGCAATGACATCGAGCATCGAGAATCAAGCATCGAGTATCAAGAGCTAAATCCGTTTCGCCACATCCTTGGCAAAATATGTAATAAGAATATCAGCTCCTGCCCTCTTAATTGCGGTGAGCATTTCGAGCATTGCAGCTTGTTTATCTAACAACCCTGCGTCGGCGGCGGAGTTTAGCATCATATATTCGCCGCTGACATTATAAGCGGCTATCGGACAATCGAAGCGCTGCCGGGCTCGACATATAATGTCGAGGTAAGGAAGGGCCGGCTTGACCATCACGATATCGGCGCCTTCGGCTATATCGAGTGCAATCTCGCGCATCGCCTGGTCACTATTGCTCACGTCCATCTGGTAACTCTTGCGGTCGCCGAACGACGGCGCCGATTCGGCAGCGTCCCTGAAGGGGCCGTAAAAGGCGGAAGCGAATTTGGCTGCATACGACATAATGGCCACATCCTTAAAGTCGTTCTCTTCCAACGCCTCGCGAATATATTTGACGCGGCCATCCATCATATCAGACGGTGCGACGATATCAGCGCCGGCCTGGGCGTGAGCCAAAGCAACTTTAGCTAACAATTCACACGTCGCATCATTGTCGATTTTGCCGTCTTTAATCACGCCGCAGTGGCCGTGGTCTGTATATCCACAAAGGCAAACGTCGGTAATAACGAGAAGCTGCGGTGCGGCTTTCTTGATTTCGCGGATTGCGCGCTGCACAACGCCATTTTCCGCCCAGGCTTCTGAGCCGATATCATCTTTTTTGCCCGGCAGACCAAATAGAAGCACCGCAGGTATCCTCAGCGAGGCGACTTCGGCGGCCTCGACGGCGACCGTGTCCGGCGAAAAGTGGAAACAATCTGTCATCGACTTGATGGGCTCCTTGAGACCTTCGCCTTCACGGACAAAAAGAGGATAAACAAAATCGTCCACACTCAAACTGGTTTCACGCACCAGCCTTCGCATCGCGGCGCTGCTGCGCAGGCGTCGCATTCTATTTTTCGGAAAACCCATTAGAAAACCCCTAACAAAAATTAAATATCAAAATGTAAATATCAAAATTACATTGCAAAATGCAAAAAGAGCAAAAAAATTAGGAACAGTCGAGGGATAAATGGTAATTATCTAACCAATTAACCATTTAATCAATTATCATATTTTTGAACTATGATTTGTCATTTTGCTTTTTAATCTATGATTTTTGAATTTCGTATTTAAGCTGTCATATCCCTATTTCTTCATCTGTTAGGTAGCAGGCCGGCTCGTTAAGCCAATATTCCGGGCCGGTTTCAGTGCCCAAAAATCTAAAGTTGCCTTTGCACAAATCAAACCATTTGCACTTGAGACATCTGACATCAGCAAATTCAGATTTATTGCGCAGCTTGTTCAGGACCGGCTCAGTCGAATTTTCCCAGACCTGCTTGAAGATTTTATCTTTAACACTACCAACCGAATAATTCCGCCAAAATTGGTCGGCGTGTACGCTGCCATTCCAACCGATGCAGGCGATTTTCTCTCCGATTTTGTTGCCGCCGTTGGCAAGCAAAAGCTGTCTGGCCAGCTCGTAGTTTTGAGTTTTTAGTTTTGAGTTTTTAGTTTCTTTTGCCATCTTTACGAGAAGATAGGGCCCGTCAGCGTGATTACCCACGGTAAGCACCTCGTCTATCAGGCCTTTGCGGGCAAAATCATCGGTCTTTTCTATTATTGTATCGACAGTTTGCCGCGTTTGTTCGGGGGTCAAAGTTTGTCCGTCAAGCTCCTTCGCTCTGCCGCTCCGAATTAAATGGTAGAAGCAGATTCGGCGGACACCTGCCTTAGCAGAGATATCGAAGACGGTAGGAATTTGGGCGCTGTTTGCTTTTGTTATAGTAAAACGCAAGCCGGTTTTTATGCCTGCCTTTTTGCAATTTTCAATTCCAGCCAGGGCCGCTTTGAAACAGCCCTTTAGCTGTCTGAAGCTATCGTGGAACTTTTCATTTCCATCAATAGAAATGCCCACATAACTTACGCCGGCACCGGCCAATTGCCCGGCGGTTCCCGAATCGAGCAATGTACCGTTGCTGGAAATGACGGTCCGCAGCCCTAATCGCTTTGCTTCCGCCAACAATTCGAATAAATCGTCACGTAACAATGGTTCGCCGCCGCTAAATAACACGACCGGACAATTCGCGTCGGCAAGCTCGGAGAGTAATTGCTTCGCTTGTGCCGTAGTCAGCTCATCGCTAAATTGGTTGGATTCTGAAGAGCTGTAGCAGTGCAAACAGCGCAAATTGCACCGGCGGGTACAATTATAAACGACGATGGGGCCAAACGATTTTTCCCTGCGATAGCGCAGGTCGTCAGACTCACCTGCCAGGCCACAATATAGCTTTGAGATATTTATCATTCGTACGTTCCTTCTATGGCGGCAAGTAATCCATCAATGGTATGCTCGGTTGCCTCCACGTCCACCCTGATGCTAATATTTTTCAGGCGCTGCGAAGTTACCGGCCCAATCGATGCGATCTTAACATTACTCGAATTTACTAAATCGCTCCGGATTTGCGCGAAAAAGCCCTTGGCCGAAGATGGACTTGCAAACGTCAGCCAATCAATCTTACTGTCGGCTATTTTTTCTTTCAGCCGGCTGGATTCGCTTTTCTCCGTTAC
>DAOVNI010000192.1 GCA_030630315.1 Phycisphaerae bacterium
CCGAACAGTTGACTTCTTCCCGTAGCAGCCGGGTCCGGGGAATAAGCCGTCTTGCTGGGATTGTGGATTCTCCCCTCATTCCAGGACCAGCCATATCTGCCGTGGTTGTAGCGGTATGCTGAATCACTGTAGTCGAGATTCAGGATTTCCGCCATCAGCAATTTTCGTGAGTTGAGTGTTCTGCCGACCAATGCCTTCTTTGCGGTTGGGGTGTAAAAAAGAGGCCTCTTTGCCGATGATTGAGATATAGAGACAGCTCGCAGGCAAAAAAGAGGTTAAAAATGATCAACGGGGTATTACCACCAGTGATAGGGGCTCCAGACGCGAGCATCCATCTCGCTGAATCGTCGCCATTCGAGATGTCCATCGACGAATAGGATGTTGCCGCCGTCAGGTCTATCTCCATGTATGAGATGGTTGGTGCGATCCAAGATTTGCCACCTACCCCATGACCCACCACGCACCTCGGCAAAGCTGGCAGTCTTTGTGTCAGAACCAGTACTGAGGGTCGCGTCAACAACGAGTTCTGTGTTTGCAGGTTGTTTGCAGTTAAGTGTCTTCACCCACCGTTTCTTGGGAGTCCCCTCCGGTTGATATGGTCTTCCGCTTTTTGTATCCATCATCCAGAAATAGCCGGTAACCCGGAAATGATGGTCCCGGCCTGTCTCAGGTTCGGGGACGGACCCAAGAGGGGTTCCCGGCTGAACGTTTTGAGTGAACTGCCAGAAATGTGTCATGTCCGGAGATTTTGTGGGGTCGGAAGGACAATAGAAAGTGTGCCTGTCGCCACCGGTTGCGATAATATAATCGGTGGTACTGTAAGCAATATCCCACAGCCAGGATCCACTTGCGTTTAACGGCAGCCAGCCGTCGTTTTCACCGCCGTACATATGCAGACTAAGGCCAATCTGTCTAAGATTATTGGAGCAGTTAATCCTCCTTGCCTGTTCTTTTGCCCTTTGCAGTGCCGGCATCAATATCGCCATCAATACCGCGATAATAGCGATTACTACCAGGAGTTCTATTAAGGTAAACCCCGTTAGAAATCTTTTACTTGCCCCATTAGAAGTCTTTATTTCTAACGGGGTAAATGCCCTTCGCGTATCCATAATGACACCTCCATTTTTCATACACGAAACTGCAAACTTTAATCATTATACACTTTTTTAAGGTAAAACACCAGGGGGGAAAATCATTTTTTTTGGAAGCACCGCCTCCAAGCCGCAAGATGGTGCCCCGATTTAGAAGCGTCGAGAGCAGCTATCCCATAATGTGCGGTTGGGGTGTAAAAAAGAGGCCTCTTTGCCGATGATTGAGATATAGAGACAGCTCGCAGGCAAAGAGGTTAAAAGCGTCTAACAAAACCCTATATGTCACCTAAAATAATGAGATTCTTCCCCTTCGACTTCGCTCAGAATGACAAATTACTACCTGTGGCAGAGCTATACGTACTTGTAAATAAAAGAATTACGACTATTGATGCCATCGAATCGGTCAGTTTGAGTAAAATAGCTTTTTCAACGGCCCCCTCGGCACAGTTTACCCTGAGCGAAGCCGAACGGGCTCAATGGCCGGCCGGTGCATATTTGATTTGAAAACTAATCAAAAGTCGGTAGCATTTTTTTATTCATTCGGCTAAAATTTTTACTTGCTTCGTTAGGGACTTTTTGGTATTAGAAGTTCTGTGTGCAAAATTAGCCGGCTCTGACAGGGCTTGTAAAGATTCGTACAGTACGGCAAAATGAGAACCGTTCAGAATGGAGGCGAGAAATGGGCGGCAAACAAAACGGAACCCACACGTTTACACGTGTGGTGATATTCCCCATACGTAAGTATGGGGCTGGCACAAGCCGGCTTCGCCGTTTTGCTTGCCCCTCTGCTTCTTACGAAGCAAACCGAGGGGCTTCGCAAAATCGAAGCAGCGGGGCTTATGCCCTTTTGCTCTTATGTTCTTTTGCTCTTTTATTGCCTGGCGGCTGCAACTCACTTGGTAAAGGCGGAAAACTGAAACCTGATGAGGCCGCAAGGATGTCGGCTGAAGAGAAAAAAGCCAGGTTACTCAAGCAGCTCGAGCGCAAATTTGAAAATCCCGATGCGCATTTCGAGCTGGGCCGGCTGTATCAGGCCGACGGACGGTGGGCTCAGGCAGAGTATTATTACCATAACACTTTGAGCTTCGACCCTGTTCATAGAAGAGCCCAGGCGGCGAGGGTGAAGGTGCTGCTGGATGGTGGCGATGCAGCCAAGGCCGAACCCTTGGCCGATGAGTATATGACTCAGGCCTCCAGTTCAGCAGAGAAGTCGCTTCGCCTTGCACTGGCGTTTCAGGAACAGGGGCTGGATGAGTATGCACTGGCCTGTTATCAGCAGGCACTTCATTTGGCGCCGAATTCAGCCGAGATTAACAAGCAGATCGGCTACTATTATTTGAGCAAGAACGATAACGTCCGTGCGAAGGATTTTCTTATCCGCAGTTTCCAGCTTAATCCTAACCAGCCGGGAGTGGCCGGTGAATTGGGCCGACTCGGTGTGGTTGTGGAAATACCGCGAAAGTCCGAGAAGCGCACCAGGTAGCTGGACAAGATTGTGGAGCAGTCCGACAAAGAGAGCTAAAAACGAGAGACGCAAAGCAGCGAAATAAAAACTGGTTTTAACTTGACCCCGTAAGGCCAACGGCCAACTTACGGGGTCAACGGTTTTTCGCTTTTAGTTTTTGATTTTTTCCGCCCCGTGGCGAAGGGATGCGCTGCGGGGCTTTTTTCAATTTCCAATCCGGCTACCTGTGGCAGAGCTATGCCGGAATCGGGAAAAACGTTAAAAATAATCAATAGAAAATAATCAATGTCATTGCTGGGATTGCATATTGCGGATGTTTTTGTGTTGGGGTTATATCTTATCGGAATCACCATTATCGGTGTTTGGGCTGCGAGGAGAATAAAAAACGTCGCCGATTTCTTTATGCCCCGCAGATTCGGCAAAGCGATGATGATAATGCACGCTTTTGGGACCGGCACGCATTCCGACCAGGCTGTCAGCGTCGCTTCAAAGAGCTACACAAACGGCCTCTCCGGCATATGGTATCAGTGGCTGTGGCTGTTCGCAACCCCGTTCTACTGGCTGATTGCACCGGTAATGAGACGTTTCAGGGCCATAACAACGGCAGATGTCTTCGAGGCCAGATTCAGCCCCAGCGTTGCGATGCTGTTTGCCGTAGTCGGGATGTTGAACCTTGCGATTAATATTGGCGTCATGCTCAAAGGCTCCGGTGCGGTTGTCCAGGCGTGCACCGGAGTTCCCTCTAATATCGCGATATTTGTGATGACCGTAATGTTTGTTATCTACGGGATGGCCGGCGGCCTTTCTGCCGCCATTGTTACCGACTTCATTCAGGGGGTCCTGACTGTTGTCTTCTCTTTTCTGCTGCTGCCTTTTATCCTCAATGCAGTTGGTGGGCTTGATGGAATACGCGCGACGATACAAAATGCGGACGAAATGTTTTCTCTCGTAGCTCCCGGCGAGATAGGGTTTTTCTACGTAGCAATGATTTCTATAAATGGTCTGGTGGGAATCGTGACGCAGCCCCACACTATGGGTAATTGTGCCGCCGGCAAAACTGAGACGGAAGGCCGGGTCGGCTGGATGTGCGGGAACTTTATTAAACGGCTGTGCACGGTGGCGTGGTGCCTGACAGGGCTTGCCGCCGTTGCCTATTTCGCCGGTCGCGACGTTGAACCGGACCATATCTTTGGATTGGTGGCGGCAGGCTTTTTGCCCGGGATTTTACCGGGTCTGCTTGGCCTGTTCCTCGCAGCTCTTTTGGCTTCTGTGATGAGCTCCTGCGACTCATTTATGATTGCATCGTCAGGTTTGTTCACGGAAAATATCTACAAACGCTTGAAACCTGATAAAAATCAGAAACATTACGTCTTCGTTGCCCGGGTTACGTCACTGGTAATAGTTGCCGGCGGCGTGGCCTTTGCTTATTCGCTGTCCGATGTTGTAACAGGCCTTGAAATATTCTGGAAAATTTCTGCGATGATGGGTATTGCTTTCTGGCTGGGGCTTTTCTGGAGACGCACCACGGTGGCCGG
>DAOVNI010000114.1 GCA_030630315.1 Phycisphaerae bacterium
AAACTTGAGGGGTCTATCGCTCAAAAGATTCTTTATCTCTTCGAAATCCGGTTCTGGTGTCGCAACAGTTTCTGAAGCTGGTTCCACAAGAAAAGCTGGCCCTAAAAAAATCTCGCAATGCTCCGCCCCATTCCCTTGGGCAATTGTTTGAGCCATTTCTTTACTCATTACTTTTTCCTCCTGTGGGCAGTTTTATCTGCCTACAAACAACCCTACGCTCCCCAAGAAATTCTTTTCCCGCATAAATTTGGAATCTATACTCTCCGGAATGTGGAAACACGATCCCACCGATGTCAAACGTCAAATTCGCAACTTCTCTTACATCCCTGAATTTATGCTCAACCGTCGCCTCAAAAAGCGTTTTGTCCTCCTCCTGTACATCTACCAACCTTACTGTTATTCTCGCCTTGCCATGGCCATTTGTTAGTTGACAGAAAAAAGCAAGTCGCCTGTGTATAGCCGGATATTTTGGGGCGCTAATTGTTTCATAAGCGCCTATGATGCTTGGCTTACCGGTTATACGGTCAATAATAACCCAATCGCAAATAATGACCGATAACAAAACAGGCGGCGGTAGTTTTTGGATTTCTTCTTCTGACATCGGCAACATAATACATTATATATTTTTTTCGGCAATAGTCAAGTTTAACTTTTGCTCGGAAATTGGTCAAGTGCAATTTATGGGTCTTTTAGGCCATCTTAGGCTATTATTAGGAAAAAAGAATAGAAAGAAGCTGTGGGTCACGTTGCGTAGCTGTGCAGCCCGGAGAACAGCCTCGAGAGGTTTGCCCACAGCAGAGTTATCAAAATCGCCGCCATCCCTGCAATGGCCCACGTGCTGTTAATACGCGGGTGTTTCTTGCCGAACATATACCGGAAATGGAAATATCCGACATAGACCAGCCACGACGCAAGGGACCAGCTTTCTTTCGGGTCCCAGCCCCAGTAATCGCCCCACGCCAGCTTGCCCCACCAGCTGCCTAACACAAGCCCGAGTGTCAGCAGAGGAAAGCCGGCACAAATCATCCGGTACGTTGCCTGTTCAGGGGGCAGAAGTTTTTCATCGCCGTACGATTTGCAGGCCAGTTGGGAAATCGCCTGGAAAGTGGCTTTAGCCATAAAGATGTATGACAGCATATAGACCGCAACGTGCGGCACAAACAGCCGGCTTTGAAGCGCCGGCGGCAGTTGCTGTGGCTGCGCGCTAAAGATAAAGCCGGCAGGGAACAGCGCTATCGCCCCTATAAGCATGTCACCGCAGCCACCGCCTACCCGCAGAATCCGCCGGCAGAACAAGGAAACCGGATAACAAATCATACCTAAGCACAGAAATACCTCGAACAGATTCTGCAGCGGCGTATGACGAACGTCATACCAGCGATAACCAAAAGCCAGAGCTGCAATTATAAACCCGAAGAAGTACAAGATGTGCCCGGCTTTTCGGCGCCGCAGCAAGCTCATCGCGAACGCCGGCAGGTACGCGCCGATAGCAGCGTAAATCAGTAGGCCCTGAGTTGTGTATTTAATTTCCATAACAATAATTGTGACCCTGATTCGAAAGGGATGACCATAAAAAAGAGACTATCAAAAAAGCAAATGTTCTTCAACAAAATTAACCCGACAAAGCACGGATTTAGATGGTGGCATTTCTACCCGTCGCCGGCACGCCGACGCAATCCCTATTTTTTTGCCTTTGAAATTGGGTTTGATTGGGTTTGTATTGGGTTTGTTTTGGGTTTGTTTTGGGTTTGATTGGCTTTGAATTGGGTTTGATTGGGTTTGAATTGGCTTTGTTTTTACCAAGTGTCCAATTGGATTTATTTTCATATTCCTTTGTTATATAAGAAGTTGCGTTCATTTGAGCATCCAGTAAATTGGGTTTGTTTTGCATAAAAAGGGGTGATTTGTAGAGCGTTCTCTACAGTTGTAGAGGGCATTTCGTATCTTGTGAAGCGTATCTCGATACGAAAAATACGAAATACGAAGCTCGAAATCCGAAACAATCTCAAAATCTAAATGGCCTAAATTCAAAAGTTTGCCTTGATTGCCAAATAAAGGTTTATGTGTGTGTATCTGCTGATACTAAGACGTGCGGTTCTCCGCTAAATACCTGCCATTTCTATGGCGATTAGTATTATACCAAATTTCGAGCAAAAGTCAAATAAAAAACGGCCCAAGAAGTGCTTTTTTTGCCGCCTTTACGCTCCTTTAAGCACATAGCATATCTTCTTTACAACCCCATCCAGGTCTTTTTCTATACTATGCTCCCAGATTCTGATAACCCGCCACCCCATACGCCGTAATTTTGCAAAATTCCGTTGATCCCTCTTTCGCGTCTCTCCTATCTTATTACGCCAGAACTTGGCCAATGTCTTTTCCCATTGTGGAAACCTGTATCCGTGCCAAAAATCTCCGTCTAAAAATACCACCACTTTGGCTTTGACGAAAACAATATCCGGCTTGCCCGGCAACTTCCCCGTATGTTTCCTAAACCGAAGCCCCCTTTTGTGCAATTCAGATCTTACGGCCTTTTCAAGTCCCGTATCCTTTCCCTTAACACACGACATGCAATAACTACGCTGCTTCTGTGTTAGATTATCCGCCATGTTCTCAAATAGAGTCGGTCGTCAACTATTCAAAGTCTTCTAGCAAAGCTTTCAGCCGGTCGTCCCTGGGTTCACGAATTGCAAGGGCTTCCAAAAACTCTTTCCATCCTTCGAGGGCATTACTAATCAAGGTAGCCCAATCCATAGCAAGCATTTTCTCGTCTCTCATCGATTTGATTTTGTCTATCATGACGGGATCTCGTGCCAAACCGTCGGCAACAATGTACCCCGTAAGTTGGCGGAATCCACTTGCTGTATTAGCTTCGATCACATTTGTCTTTATCGCGCGAAAATACAAATCGTACCGGGACAAATGGTCCACGTCAAGCGTGAGGCCTGGTTGCATGAATTCTATCACAACGAGCTGGTCTCCCGAAGTAAGAACCAAATCCACCCGTTTGCCTTCTTTGCCCAAAGGCAAATTATATTTTTTAGCTAATTGAGTGAGAAGTTTCCTCAAAGACTTTTCCTTGGTAAACGTTTGTAATCCGGGTGAAATCAACCACGGGTACTCGGCAATATAATCTCGTATGGTATTTTCCAGCTCGGCTTTCCCAATAAGCTTCTTCAGGCCCCCAATTGTCAGTATCTTAGTCTTGACTGCTTCGGCAATGTTAAGCCCTGTCAAGACTTCTTGTTCAATCAAGATGTCCACTAATTGTGTGGCAGAGAAAGATTCAACATCAGCTATTTCGTCGATTAGCTCATGCAAGCGCCCTTGCTCCCAAGAGGTCAAGACCGCGCTGCCAAGTTCCTCAAACTGGTCGTCGCTCAATGTCTCGATGCTACCGATCTTTTCTAGAGCTTTTCTTACTGTCTTTGCCTCAGTTTTAGGCAGTTTCCCAAGCCGATCTGCAAATACTAACACCTTTTCTTCTATCTGCTGTCTGCGCTTCTTAGCACGCCGTGCCTTCCATATTCGCGCAATCTGCTTCACTCGCTCAGCGCCCCAGTCCAAGAGCGCCCGTGTTTCATCATGCTCCCAATTAATCCGTTGTCTTTCTGTCGTAATAATGTCGTCCTCGAGACTATCTAGATAATCCGCCTGTACTTGGCCGGTTAGATATTCAAGCGCGTGCTGCCCGCTAATACCTCCCGTCAAATAAAATAAGAATGGTGTTTGCACAAGTTTTCCATTGGCATATACGGCCACACCGCGAAGCTCTTCCTCATCGATTGTTTCAGTATGTAGCATAAATCTCCAACGAACTGTGCGTCCGGCGGCAAGTTTTTCTTCTCCCCACCCAGACCCATCATCCTTTGTAATTAAACCACTTGGTTCCTCGTCCTGTTCGTAGTCCCTAGGAAAGACGAACTGAATGTTTTGCAAATCAACGGACTCAGGGAGTTCGGCTCCGTTTACAAATACGTTGAACTCGGCCTGCTGCTGTAACAACAAGAAGCGTCTAGCCATGCTCCGAGGAAAATCGCGCCGTACCTTTTGTTTGAGCCTAATCGCCTGCAGATGAACAGTCGTTCCGTGTACCTCCTTACGCTCTTCGTCAGGCCCATCGTATTCGACAACCTTAATTTGTTTCTCTCCAGTTCCGATATAATCGTCCCCCATCAGATCATCTAGGTCCAACTCGAAGACCGTCTTCTCCCCAGTCTCTTGGCTAATCGTCTCAATCCGGATGACGCCTGCTATTCCAAAGCCCGCAAATTTTCCTATACCTTTTCTTCCCAGAACGCGTCTTTTTTTCCCATCAGTCTTTGCTTCAGGATTGTCTGCCCGTCGGTTCCACCCGACATATAAGTACTTGTCTTGACATTCCTCAGGTGTCATCCCAACACCGTCATCCTTGATGGTTATTTCGGCTTCGTCTGAAATGCTATCAGGAAGGTTTATATCCACGCGAACGGCATCCGCATCCCAAGCATTCGCTACCAACTCTGCTATTGCATTGACTGGCCGTTGGTACATTTGTATACCAAGATGCTCTAAAACGCGCCCATGAACCTTGAGCTTAAAGTAATCTGGACATTCTACCATCACATTCCTTTCCTAGTGGATACTTCTTTCCCAACTAATCCATCGGCGACCACCAAGGCAACGCGCCGAATCAACTCCGGGGGTAATGCGTTAGCAATCAGCGACGCGACAGCACCCTTGCCACTTTCATTATTGAAACGATAGCTCTTTGGAAAAGTCTGCAACAATGCCGCCTCTAGTAAAGTTATTGCTCTATTCTCTTCTGGGTGCAGAAATCTGCCTTTAGATGGATTTGTGCAGCCGCTCGTTATTGTCGGTGAGACTTTATTCCACGCCATCCTTCCGTACACATCCTTAAACCCATCACACCTTCTATGACACGCGAGTTGACGCCTTCTGCCCAACTCCATCCTGCTTCCACCATTCTTTGGTATCTTCTTTATAAGTTCTACGATCTTCTTACTCCTCCGCTCCGACAAATCGTGCAGCTTGTTACCGCTTTCACCTGCAGGTTTCAAATCTCCAATCGCATCAAGTACAGTCCGCTCACATCGAGCCTTTTGTGCAAACCCGATTTCTCCATTAACCCCGGCTAATAAGATCAAGCGCCTCCTTCTTTGAGGTACGCCATAGTCAGCCGCATCCAAAACATCATGATTAACCGTATATCCTAAATCATCCAACTTCCTACATAGCTTCTTGAATCTTTTGTCCTTTTGCAGACCCGGTACATTCTCCATCATTACCGCTTTAGGCGCAAGCTCTTTTACAAAACGCAAAAATTCAAAAATCAAATCATTCCGCTCATCAGAGATTTCATATCCGCCGTTTAACGTTCGCATTGTTGAAAAACCCTGACACGGTGGACATCCGGCCAACAAATCAAGTTCACCTTTCCTGAGTCCGAGTTTTCGCTTAACCCAACCGACGGTCAAACCTTGAATATCCCGCTCCCAAACAAGTACTTCCGGATGATTTACCTTGTATGTTTCAATCGCTAAACTGTCGTTATCAATCGCCCCGATAACTTCAAAACCCGCTTGCTTCAACCCCAGCGTCAACCCCCCACACCCGCAGAACAAATCTATCGCTTTTGGTTTCTTCGTTGCCATTTGTGAACAAGTATACAAGTTTACAAGTTTACACACCACCTAAAATTCAGCACCAAAGACAATTTTTCTCAGCCATTTCCTAAATCCATTCCCTAACCTCTGACATCCGAAATCTGACGTCCGACATACGTTTCACGGATGACGGGTCACGTTTACAGATTATATTCTTTGATTTTTCGGTAGAGTGTTCTCTCGCCGATGCCTAAGATTTTTGCAGCTTTTTCGCGGTTGCCTTTTGTTTTGGCTAATGTGTCTGTAATAGCCTGCTTTTCAAGTTCGTCCAGTGGCAA
>DAOVNI010000125.1 GCA_030630315.1 Phycisphaerae bacterium
CGCAGCAGTCAGCTCGCCCTGGACGGAAAATGTCGGCACCGTTTCCGCAATCAGCTCAGCGGAGACCCCGTAGTTGTCGAGGACAAATTCAGCCAATCCGTCGCTCTCGAAATCCCACATTATCCCTTCAGACAAACCTGAGGGAGTCGTTTTTATCTCGCCCGTCATCTTCATTGCAATATAATCGCCGGGCAGCATTATTTTATGAATCCTCGAATAAACCTCCGGCTCGTTTTCCATAACCCACTTCAACTTCGAGGCCGTAAAATTCCCCGGCAGGTTGAACAATTTCTTAAGGCACTTTTCCTTTCCAATATCCACCGCCGCCTGTTCCCCGATTTGTACCGCCCTGCTGTCACACCAGATTATCGAAGGCCTCAAAACCTTTTTATCTTCATCCACGACAACCAATCCGTGCATCTGGTAAGAAATCCCAATCGCCTCCACATCGGCAGCTTCAAATTCCGCTTGCGCCTTGACCTTCTGCGTAGCCGATTTAACGTTGTCCCACCAGATGCCGGGATGCTGCTCAGCCCAGCCCAACTTTTCTGCGATAATCTCCAGCTCTTTTTCCGGCGACGTCGCCGCTGCCAGCACCTTACCCGTCTCAGCTTCCATCAACGTCGCTTTTATTGACGAGCTTCCGACATCATATCCTAACAAAAACGCCATTTACGTATCCCCTTCATAATCTACTATTGAATCGACCCGAATTATAACCATATCGCCTGAACCTACAAGATTTGTTTGGAAACTACCTGAAATGCGGGCAAAGATAGCTGCCTCGTCGGCACAGCGGCCCAGCACGAAAATATCATTGCGAACCGCCTCCCTCTTGTCATTGCGAGCGCCGCGAAGCAATCTCAATATCTAAAAACTTTCTGATGTTAGCTTACATTGCTCATTCTATTACGTGGATGTTCTTCTTCCTACACATGTCCTTGAGTATTTTTGGCCAGACGGTGGCGCTGACCTCTCCGATATGCGCCTTTTTCAAGAGAAGCATAAACGTGCGCGACTGCCCGATGCCCCCGCCGATACTGAGCGGGATATCGTCATTCAAGATTGCCTGGTGGTATGGCAGCTTAAGGAAATCAAGCTGGCCGCTAATCTCCAGCTGCTTCCTGAGCGTCTCGGCGTTGACGCGGATACCCATTGATGTCAGTTCGTGGCGGCGCTTTGTTACCAGGTTCCAGACAAGAATATCTCCGTTAAGCCCATGCATTTCCCTGCCGTCCTCCGACGTTGTCTCGGTGACCCAGTCATCGTAGTCAGCGGCCCTCATTTCGTGTGGGTAGCCGTCCTTTAGCACCCAGCCGATTCCGTAGATGAACGTCGCGCCGAGCTCCTTCGCAATTTCTGTCTCGCGCTGCTTGCGCGGCAGGTCGAGGAATTTGTCAAGTATGTCTTCGGCGTGGATGAAAGCCAGCTTCTCCGGCAGGTCGGGGTATTTATCCGTCTTGAGCTGGGGAAACAGCTCCTGGACATGGGCCTCGGCGCCCTTGAGGACCTTCCAGAGTTTCTCTACGATTTCTTTAAGGAATTTGAGGTTTCGCTGCTCCTTCGTTATCGCCAGCTCCCAGTCCCACTGGTCAACGTAGGCGCTGTGGTCGTGGTCGAGGAAGTAGTCCTTTCGGATGGCCCGCATATCGGTGAGCAGGCCCTCGCCCACCTCCATCCCGAACTGCTTCAGGGCCATACGCTTCCATTTGGTAGCGGCTTGTACGACCTGGGCATCGATTGGGTTCTTGTCATTGTCATTTGAGATGTGAAACCCGATTGGCGTACGCGAGCCGTCACGGTCCAGCATGTCGTTGACCCCGCTCTCAACGTCTACTATCAAAGGAACCGTAACGCGAATCAGATTGAGCTCCTTGCACAGATTCTCCTCGATGTAGTCTTTAACCGCATAGGTGGCATTCTGCGTTTCCTTTGCCGATAGCAGAGAGCTGTAATCCTCCGGCAGGATTTTCTCTAATTCCGCATAGTCACCAATACCAGGCCCGGCTAAGTCAGCTTTCTTATCTGCCATTATGTTCTCTCCTGAATGTTTTGTGGATTGTGCTGTACTTTCCGCATATTCACTTGTAAAGGGCTTTTACATTCTAAATGTTCGGCAGTACTGTAATAATTTCTCAACGTAAAATCAGCAAAAAAAAGGTTTCTGCAAAAAAAGTTTCTTATGTATAGACTTTTTTCTCGTTGATGCTACAATCTCGAAACGATTAATGTCAAAACAGTATTGATTTTCGGTGCGGGGGAAGGTAAACTTTTTGGTTTTCTCCCCGGCAAGGGCCTTTAACCGACAGCATTTAGAAAGGTGGCGTATAATGGCAAAGAAAGACAACTTAATCAGGGGTCATTGGTCGGAAAAAGAGACAAACCTGCTTAAAAAACTCTACCCCAAGGGAAACCCAAAAAAATTAGCCGACCGCCTTGGCCGACCGCTTACAGCCGTCAGACAAAGAGCATACAACCTGGGACTTAAGATGGAGGGAAGCCGCAATTGGTCGGACGATGAGCTCAAGCTGCTAAGAAAGCTATACGAGACGGAAAATACAAAAAAATTAGCTAAACGACTTGGCTGGTCCCCAAAGGCCGTAGGAAGAAAAGCAAACAAAATGGGACTCAAAAAAAGAGATGCAAATCGACCCTGGACAAAAACCGAGACGGAACTGCTTGCTAAACTATACCCCAATGTAAGCATAAAGCAAATAGCCGACAAACTTGGACGCTCCACCAAAGCCGTGGAACAGAGAGCGCACAAAATCGGGGTTAGAAAGACGGGTTCATATTGGTCAAAGCAAGAGGAGCGTTTGCTCGCTAAGCTCTACCCCACCACAAATACTCGGGTGATAGCCGACAAGATCGGACGCCCCCCGGCAAGCATAGTGCAGAAGGCATTCAGAATGGGCCTTAGAAAGAAAATAAGTCAGTGGTCCAAACTCTCGCACAAAATATAACCAATAGTGTAACGAAGCGAAAATCCGCCGCCGTTTGACGGAATCAATTGTTACGTCATTGCGAGCGAAGCGAGGCAATCTCAACTACACAATTGTAAATCGTCAATAGTAAATCGCAAATTAACGGGGCATCCCCGCGAAGGCGGGGACCTGATTCATATCGAAGCTCCGCTTACGGCCGAATCACCTAATAATCATTAATCAATTGAAACCGTCCTCTGTCTTCTGTCCTCCAACTTTAGCTCACTTTAGGAACTTTAGTTCACTTTAGCTCACCACTCACCATTTACCAGTTACCATTCACAAACCACAAGCATCGAACAACGAGCAATAAACAACGAGCAACAAACAACGAACCAAAAAGCACGCATTTTTAGAGCGTCTAATAAAACTTATACTGTCATTTCGAGCGGAGCGTAGCGGAGTCGAGAAATCTGTTCAAAATAGTCCGCGAAGCGGTTCCTTCTATTAGGTTAATTGGTTTTGTTACAAGCTCTTATTCATTTTTACCAATTTTTGCGCATTTTTACTCACTTTTACCCCCTTTTTCACGGGTGCGTTACGTATTTGATTGATTTTTTTCTTACCCAAATCCCTCCACATTTACAGCCCTGATTGCAAAAGAAGCGAATTTCGCACCTACAATCGTCAACCACACCCGCAGCAATCAGTTTTCCAGTTTCCAATTTTTAATTTTTAATTTTCAGCTTTTAATTCTATTATACTGCTATGTTGAAAAAAGGGCTTGTACAGATTTATACCGGAGATGGCAAGGGCAAAACCACCGCTGCGTTTGGCCTGGCGCTACGCGCCGCCGGACAGGGAAATAAGGTTTTGATTTATCAGTTTTTGAAACCGCCCTCACTTGACATCGGCGAGCGTTTCGCACTGCAATTAGGCGCTGTCAGAATCAGGGTTGAAGCGCTCGATGTGCCCTGGGATATGTCTAAATCCCTGGACGATGAAGAAGACGTCGCAAAGATGCAGGCTGCAATCAGTGAAGTTCTTGAAAGAATTACGGAAACCGCAGAGAAAAGATTTTACGATGTACTGATACTTGACGAGATTGTATTTTGTCTTTCAAAAGGCCTGGCCAAGTTGGAAGATATCAAGAATATTATTGACAAAAGAGACCCGGCGGTCGAAATTGTTCTCACCGGCCGAGGTGCAACTAAGGAGCTGATAGCCCTGGCGGATTTGGTAACGGAAATGAAAAATATCAAGCATCCGTTTGATAAGGGCCTGCCCCCAAGACGCGGCATCGAGTTTTAAACCACGGATTTTGCAGATTACACGGATGAATTTAGCCACGAAGACACTAAATCAATTGATTATTTTTTTAACTTTAGGCACTTTAGAACACTTTAGGCACTTTTAACTTCTTTGTGCCTTAGTGCCTTGGTGGCAAAAAATAGGAGTTTTTGCTATGAGTCAAAGCGTTGCTGTGATTATTTGTGCTGCGGGGGGCAGCAGGCGATTCGGCGGAAAGAGAAAAAAACCGTTCGTCGATGTGGCCGGCAGAGCGGTCTTTCTGCGAAGCGTCGAGCTTTTCGCCGACCGTGACGACGTAAAACAGATTCTGTTAGCTATTGCGCCCGAAGACGAGGAGCTGGTAAATATCAAATGGGGCCCTAACTTAAAATTTTACAATACGAAAATCTGTTTCGGCGGCGCCGAGCGTTTTGACACCGTTAAAAAGGCGCTCGAGCTTATCAATAATGATATTGACCTTATCGCCGTTCACGATGCTGTGCGATGCTGTCTAACAAAGCAGTGGATTGACGCCGGTTTCGCCGCCGCTGCGAAAACCGGTGCAGCGATACTGGCCTGCCCCGTTGCGGCAACTATAAAACAGGCGAAAGACAATACGATAATCAAAACCGTTGATAGGGCCGGTCTCTATGAAGCGCAAACCCCGCAGATCTTCAAAGCTGATTTGCTCAAAAAGGCCTACGAAAACCTCGCCAAGCTCGATAAAAGCAAAATCAGCGATGACGCCCAGCTTGTTGAAGCGCTTGGAGAGAAAGTATCAATTGTAGAGACTGACCCTTCGAATATCAAAATTACGCGGCAAAGTGACATTGCAATTGCCGAGGCCATCCTCAAGTCCCGGCCGAAACCCAGACCCAAAGGCCCCACCGGCCCATACGTCGAAGCCCAATGGTAAGTTTTAGCGTATAGCGTGTAGCGGATAGGAAGCCATATTACTCGTGTCATTCCTGCGAAAGCGGGAATCCAGGTAACTTTTCTGCAAAAACAACACCGGGTTTGATTTGCCTTTTTCACTTTTTTTTGCCCGGATTCACATTGACAAAACCTATAATTTATGTTATCTTTATTACTGAGGTAAAAGATATGCCAGAATATCTTATTCCAATATCAATCGAATATTTAGAAGAGGGTCAATATTTGGCCACCAGTTCCGTTCTGCAAGGCCTGATTGCCCAGGGTAGAACTATTGCAGAGACCATTGAAATAGCCGAAGATGTGGCTCGTAAAATCATAGAATCCTGCATCGAACATGGAGACCGGCTTCCAAAAAATCTCAC
>DAOVNI010000199.1 GCA_030630315.1 Phycisphaerae bacterium
AGGCACAAGCGCCTCGGCCGAATTTATATCAGGGTGTTTCTCACAGGCCAGCTCAATTAACTCCATCGCCTCGCTTCGTTTTTCACCCCAGGCGATAAGAATCTCCAGCGCCTCGGCCTGGAACGGCTTAAATCTCGCCTCCGCCGGCCTGCCCGGCTCAGCCCCAATCGCAAAGCTTTGCAGCTTGCCCTTCAGCTCAGCGATAATCTGCTGGGCCGTCCGCTTGCCCACTTCCGGCAGTGAGCACAATATCTTGTCGTCGGCGTCCTCTATCGCCGCTGCTATGGTTGCTATGGGAATACTCAATGCCCGCAGGCCTTTTTTTATACCTATCCCTTTGACGCTGATAAATTTAGTGAAAAAATCCCTTTCGCTTGCATTCAAAAAGCCAACCATCCTTGGTACCAGATTGCCGCCGCCCGGCGTACCCTCGTAATATTCCATAGTGCAAAGTGTAACATCCGTACCGACCTTGTCCGATAGTGCGCTTACACAGTAGCTGGCTAACATTACTTCATACCCGACCGCCCCGACCTGCACCAGGGCGCTGTCGGTATCGAGCTTGGCAAGTTTTCCTTCAATTCTCGCTATCATAATTCGCTTTTTCTATACCGCAGCAATACTATTTATCGAATTCCCGCAGCACAACGCCGCCGCTATGGCATCGGCCACATCGCTCGGCTCCGGCACATCCGGCAAAGATAAAATCGTTTGAATAGTCCTTTGCATTTGCTCCTTTGATGCCCTGCCATTACCGGTAAGTGATTTTTTTATACGCGTCGCACTAAAACTCCTGACCTCAATTGCCGCCTCTGCGCACCTTTGTAATATAACTCCTCTTGCGTGCCCCATCAATATCGCCGTTTTCGGATGAGCATAATGCGAGTACAATTCTTCTACTGCCACAACATCAGGCCTGAACTTTTCTAACAGCGACTTTATATCCTCAGCAATCTGATTCAACCTCGCTTCTATTGCCAGGTCATTGTCAGTTTGAAAAACGCCCGCCTCAATTAAAGCATCTTTGTCTCCGCCTGTCTCTAAACAAGCGTATCCACAGACCTGCAAACCCGGGTCGATACCGAGTATCCTCATTTCCTTCTCCACTCAGTTTCGTCCGGCTTATCTTCCAGCACAATCCCAATTTCATCCAATTCGGCACGAGTAGCATCCGCCAGCTTAAAATCACCTCGCTTGCGGGCCTCACTTCGCTGCTCGACCCAAAATTTGACTAATTTGTCTATCATCTCATCATCGGCTCCGCCGGCCTGCGGATATTCGTCTTTTACAATACCTAATACTTCTCCACCTAACCGGTCAAACAGAACATCAATTGCATTAAGCGTTTCTGCCGTCGCATTTCCTTCTTCAAGCAATTTGTTTGCCAGCCGAACCAGTTCAAATATAACCGACAATGCGATGGAAGTGTTCAAATCATCGTTCATTGCCGCTTCGAATTTCTCCCTTAACCGCTTCAGCTCCTCTACCATTTTACCGTCGATTTCGCCTTTGGTCGCTTTACTGTCGGTTTTGCCTTTAGCCGCTTTACTGCCGGTTTTGCCTTTAGCCGCCTGTGCCATTCTTTTCCGCACCGCCATAACCGTCTCGGTTATTTTTTTATAACCGCTATAGGCCGCAAACAATGCCGCATCTGAAAAGTCCAGCGGGCTCCGGTAATGGCTGTTCAAAATCAACTGCCTTACCGCCAGCGGGTCATAACTCTTCGTCAATCTTTCGTGAGCACCGGAAAAAGCTTGTTTTAGAGTAATAAAATTATTCAAACTCTTGCCCATCTTTTGTCCATCAACGGTAACCATATTATTGTGTAGCCAGTATCGAACAAACTGCACTCCGTTGGCCGCCTCCGATTGGGCGATTTCGCACTCGTGATGTGGAAATTGGTTTTCCAGCCCGCCGCCGTGGATATCAATTGTCTTGCCCAGATATTTCATACTCATCACCGAGCATTCCAGATGCCAGCCGGGATAGCCCATCCCCCACGGACTCGGCCACTGCATAATATGGTTCGGCTCAGCTTTTTTCCAGAGGGCAAAATCCACCGGTGCTCTTTTATCCGGCGAAACCTCTACGCGGGCACCGGCTTTCATCTCTTCGACGCTTCTACCGGACAGTTTGCCGTAGTCCTTGAATTTAGATACATCGAAATACACCGACCCGTTGACCTCGTAAGCATATCCTTTTTCCTGAAGTGTCTTTACCAGCTCTATCTGCTCGGTTATATGTCCGCTGGCTCGCGGGCTAATATCCGGCCGAACGCAGTTTAATTTGTCCATATCCTCGAAGTAGCTGCGAGTATAGTATTCCGCCAATGCCGCCGGATGCTTCTTTTCTTTTTTTGCCGCTTCGACAACTTTATCTTCACCTTCATCCGCATCGTCGGTCAAATGACCCACGTCGGTGATATTCTGCACATAGGTAACACTGTATCTCAGGTAGCGAAGATATCGAACCAGCACATCAAAGCTTACATAACTTTTCGCATGCCCCAGATGTGCATGTCCATACACGGTCGGCCCGCAGACGTATATCCCAACCCTGCCTTCCTTCAACGGCTTGAATTCCTCTTTCCTTCTCGTCAGACTGTTATAAAGATTCAAACCCATCTACAAACACCTTCAAAAATTACTGTTCGGTAATTGATTTTAGCATTTAGTTTTCTTTTCAATAATCAATTATCATTAATCAGTAATCAATTACAACGTCCTTCTTTTCTTTTTTTTCAAAAGCGCTATGGCCGTGGCGGCCATTGCCTCGCCCGCTCCTATATCACCAAGCTCTTCGTTTGTTTTTGCCTTGACGTTCACCGCAGTAAAATCGATGCCCAAAAGCCCGGCAATACATCTTTTCATTTGCCCTTTGACCGGCTCAAGCCGCGGCTCCTCTGCGTGGATTATCAAATCAATATTGACCACTTCCCAGCGTTTTTCTTCGAGCCGCTCCTTTACAATAAACAAAAGCTCTTTACTGTCTGCGTCTTTCCAGCGCGGGTCAGTATCGGGAAACAACGTCCCTATATCACCCATCCCGCTTGCCCCGAGCAGCGCATCAATGACGGCGTGCAGGCCCACATCACCATCGCTATGGCCGGCCAGGCCGGCCGGGTACGGCACATAAACTCCGCCCAGCATCAGCTTCCTGCCTTCGACTATCCTGTGGATATCGGTACCGATTCCGGTTCTATATTCTGCCTTAGGTTCCTCAATCACAACAGCCCCTTTGTGCTGGGGACATCCGTCCCGACAATTTTGACTGCCCCGGCAAGCGCCTTACCCAATCCCTTGAAAATCGCCTCGGCTATGTGATGGCTGTTTGTTCCGTATGGCACGTTTATATGAAGATTAAACTTGCCCGTATTTGAAAAGCTCCGCAGCATCTCCGCCAGGCACTCGACGTCAAAATCGCCGATTTTATCTGTGCGGTAGTCAACATTATACACACAGCTCGGCCTGCCGGACAAATCTACCGACACGTTGGCCAACGTCTCTTCCATCGGCACAGAACTATGCCCGTATCTGCCAATCCCTTTTTTGTCCCCGAGGGCGCCCAATAAACATTCGCCTAAGCATATTGCAATATCTTCAACCGTATGGTGCACATCGACATTCAAATCGCCTTTGGCGCGGACCACCAGGTCGATTTTGCTGTGCTTGCTCAGATGCGAGAGCATATGGTCTAAAAAGCCGATGCCGGTATCAATCTCATATTTGCCGACGCCGTCCAGATTAAGCTCTACGCTGACATCGGTTTCTTTTGTTTGCCTGTGGGTTTTAGCGGTTCTTTCTTTCATAAAAGTATCCTTACTCTGATAAGATTTCTTTCAAGGCCAGAGTGAGTTTATCGTTTTCTTCATTCGTGCTGACCGTTATCCTCAACTTATTACTCAGCCCCGGCAGGTCAAAGAACCTCACATAAATATTGCGCTGCGCCAGTTTATCATATATCTCGCTTGCCTTGCAATTTTTGCTCTCGGCAAGAA
>DAOVNI010000274.1 GCA_030630315.1 Phycisphaerae bacterium
AATGAACGACTTAGCAGACGCGGAGAAAACAAACCCAATCAAACTCGAAGCGAAGCGGAGATCCCTACGGGTGAGCTTCTCGGAATCCTCAAACCGGGGACCAATTTCAAAGGGTGCGAAAATCGTCAATCGTCAATAGTAAATAGTAAATTCCTAACTCAGGCCTAATCGTTCGGCCTCGGCGTAAAGGCCGTAGTGCTTCATTTTTTTGAATAAGGTTGTGCGGTTTATTTGAAGTGCTTTGGCGGTTTCCTGCCTGTTCCAGTGATTGGATTCAAGTGCCTGACGGATAAGATTTCTCTCCGGCTCAGCCAGCGCTTCCTTCAAGCTCAGTGGCTTATATGTTTTTTGCTGCTGACTTTGGTCCTGTTTGATTGGGTCCGGCAAATCGTCGGGACCGATGAATTTGTCTTTACTTAACAAAGCCGCCCGCTCAATTACGTTTTCCAGTTCGCGAACGTTGCCGGGCCAGGGGTAACGCTCTAAATATTCCAGCGCCTCATCGGTAATACCGAGTTTTTCTTTGTTGTGCTGCGCACAGTACATCCGCAGGAAATGCTCCGCCAGCAGCTGGACATCGCCTACTCTTTCGCACAAAGGCGGCAGGTCTATCGTCACCACATTTATCCGGTAATACAAATCTTCCCGGAATCTGCCTTGCTTTACTTCCTCAACCAGGTTGCGGTTCGAAGCAATTATAATTCGCGTATCGACGGTCCTGGTTTTATTACTGCCGACCGGCTCGAATTGCCTGTCCTCCAGAACCCGTAGAAGTTTGACTTGAAAGGCCGGCGAGGCGTTGGCAACTTCATCGAGAAAAATCGTCCCCTCATCTGCAGCCAGAAATTTGCCTTCTTTATTACTTACAGCGCCGGTAAATGACCCTTTAACATGGCCGAACAGCTCGCTCTCGAGCAGCGTCTCCGGAAGTGCTCCGCAGCTTACCTCTACAAACGGCTTATTGCGTCGGCTGGAGCGATGGTGTATTGCTCTTGCCAGCATACTTTTGCCGGTGCCCGACGGACCGGCCATTAGTATTGTGGTCGTGCTATCGGCAACGGTCTCAACAAGGTCGAAAATTTTCGCCATCTTGTAGTTGTGGCTGATTATGTTTTCCAGACTGTATTTTTGTTCGAGCTGCAATCGCAGCTTTTCGTTTTCGCTCATAAGCGATTGTTGTTTAATGGCTTTTTCAATTGCCAGCCGCAACTCGTCGTCGATGATTGGTTTTGTAAGGTAATCGTAGGCGCCTCTCTTGATGGCCTTGACCGCGCTTTCAATAGTGCCGTAGCCGGTTATCACAATGACCACTGTTTGAGGATGTTCTTTCCTGACTATATCTAATAATTCAAAGCCGTCGCCGTCCGGCAGATTAATATCTGTTATAACCAGACTATAGCTTTGCTTCTGCAGCTCGGCCACGGCGCTCTTTAATGTTTCGGCCCCGCTGGTTTGGAATCCTTCGAGTGACAAAAACTCACACAGCGAGTCCAATATGATTCTATCGTCGTCTATAACGAGGATATTCTTTTCTCTCATAGGGTCATCCTTACCGGCTTTTATGAATTCTTTTCTGAATTACCTGCCACTGGCAAATACACGGTGAATATACTGCCGCCTCCGGGCGCATTTTCAGCAGTTATTCGGCCGTGATACCTTTCAACTATGTCCTTGCATATTGCTAATCCCAATCCTGTTCCTTTACCTTTGTCCTTTGTCGTGAAGAACGGCTCGAATATAGCGTCGGCATTTTCCGCCGGCAGGCCTGTTCCCGTGTCGCGAAACTCCACCACGGCGGTATCATCCGCTGCCAGGCGGGTTGAGATGCTTAGTTCCCCGCCGTCCGGCATTGCATCCAGCGCGTTCTTTATAAGGTTACAGAACACCTGAAACAGGTTGCCGTTTCCGATTTGTGGTATGCCGGGCGCGTAGTTTCGTAATACCCGAACATTTGAAGCTTCTGCTCTCGCATCCATTGTTTTTATGGCATCTTCGATAATCTGCTCTATTTTGACATATTCTAATGATGCGTAAGTGCTGCGAGAGAATTCCAGCAGCTCGCTTACGATTTGAACCATTCTCATAAGTCCCTGCCGGCACTGCGTGAGGTACTCTTTGGGTTTTTCGAGATTTTCCTGCTCAATAATTCTCATCGCAAGATTGATGTATCGCAGTATTCCATCCATAGGGTTGTTTAACTCATGGGCTACTTTAGAAGCGAGTTTGCCGACGGCAGCCAGTTTTTCGGCGTTGGCCAACTGTCTCTGGATATTGACCTTTTCGGTTATGTCTTCGATTATGACGGTGCCGCCAAGATTTCTTGCTGTTTTGGCCTTCAGTGGTGTGCAAAGGATTCGCAGCAATTTCGTTTTGCCGTTTAATGTATAGTTTACGCTGTCGAACCCGCAGGTTTTTCCTGTTGACACGACCGATTTTAATTGTTCCGTCCAGCTCGGCCATACCTTGTCGTCGGTACCTTTTGCCAATGATTTATCGATGTAATCACCTAATTCGATTAGCTTCGCTGCCCGGGAATTGGCCTCGATAATCTTCAAATCCGGGTCGAAGGCAACAACTCCTATCGGCAAGGACTGGACGACTGATTTGCCAAGCAGCCCAAATCTTAAATGGCTGTTTTTGATGTCCGTTTTTGGTCGTTCGTCGGTTTTATCGGACTTCTCTGGATGTAGCTTCCGATGTTCTGGCATAGTTCAAATAATAAACTCTATGTTCTCATTGTCAAGTATAGACGTTGCAAAAAAACAACATACTTGTTCTTTTTTCGGACTGGGAGGGCTGTTTGTTTAGCGAGAAACGTAACATTTTATAGAATAAGCAGCTAAACAGCTTCTTC
>DAOVNI010000176.1 GCA_030630315.1 Phycisphaerae bacterium
CAGGGGAAATGATTAAGACACTAATATATTCGGCGGGCGACGAGGTTGTCGCTGCGATAGTGCGAGGTGACCACGACCTGAACCCCGAAAAGTTCACCCAGACCCTTGGTGGCAAACACGCCGAACTGTCCGATGAAGCAACTATAGAAAAAGTTACTGGCGCAAAAGTCGGATTTGCCGGCCCGATGGGAATAGCTGACAAGGTCTCGAAAATGATTATTGACCACGCCGTTGCTGCAATGGCAGTTGGTGTCACCGGCGCTAACAGAACCGACTATCACACTAAGAATGTTGTGCCGGGAAGAGATTTTCCACTTGATGGTGACAACATAACTGTTGCCGACATCCGTTATGCGGTTGATGGTGACACTCACAACGGTAAAAACCTGCTCTTCAAGAAAGGCATCGAGGTCGGCCAGGTCTTCAAACTCGGCACCAAGTACAGTGAAAAACTCGGCGCAAAATTCCTCGACGAGCACGGCCGAGAAAAACCCTGCCTTATGGGCTGCTACGGCATCGGCATCAACCGAATCCTTGCCTCTGCCATTGAAATCAGCAACGATGATAACGGCATTATCTGGCCGATTAGTATCGCCCCGTTTGAGGTCCTGGTTACCAGCGTCAATCAGGATGATGAAAAGGTGGCGCAGGTGGCCGAAAACATCTACCAGCAGTTACTCAACGAAGGCATTGACGTATTGTTGGACGACCGCGCCTTGCGAGGCGGAGTGAAATTCAAAGACGCCGACCTGATTGGCATACCGGTAAGGGTAACTGTCGGCAGAAAGTCCGTCGCCGACGGCAACGTCGAGATAAAACTCCGGTCAGAAACCCGAAGCATAAAAGTTTCTATTGAAAAAGCGACAGGTAAGGCGATTGAGCTGGTCAATTCATTAAAAGAACAACTGAAGACCTAACAGAGTACGTATAATTGGTGATTATCAAAAACTAACCCAGAATTGAAAAGGAGAGAAACGATGAACAAGAACAAACTTTCGCGAAGGACTTTCATCCGCAATACTTCCCTGATTGCCGCAGGGACAGTTGCCGGTGCATTGGCCGGCAAGGGATGCGCCGCCGCACCCGGCAGTATTGAACGGGTTGTTAAAAAAGGCCGTGACCCATTGTTTGTCGCCGCCGACATCGAACGGGTCGTCAAGAAGGGGCGCATCAACCAGTCAGTCAGCAGGTGGTGCTACCGCAAACTAACTCTCGACCGGCTCTGCGCAGCAGCAGCCCAAATGGGCCTCAAGGGCATCGACCTGCTTGGCCCGCGTGACTTTCCCACACTTAAAAAATATGGCCTCGTATGCACAATGACCAACACGCACGGACTATCGGACGGTCTCAACAACAAAAAGATTCATGCTCAGTGCCTCGACAAAATCCGCACCGCCATAGAAGCAACCGCAGAGCACAAATTCCCGAACGTTATCACCTTCCCTGGAAATCGGCGCGGTATGTCGGACGATGTAGGCATCGAAAATACCGTCGCCGCACTTAAACAGGTCGCAGGATACGCCGAAAAGAAGAAGGTCAACATCTGCCTCGAATATCTCAACAGCAAGGTCAACCATAAGGATTATATGTTCGACCTTATCAAATGGGGCGTCGAGGTCTGCAAAAAAGTCGGCTCCGAGCGCGTCAAGATACTTTACGACATCTACCACGCTCAGATAATGGAAGGCGACATAATCCGCACGATTCGAACGTACAAAGACTACATCGGCCACTACCACACGGGCGGCAACCCGGGCCGAAACGAAATCGACGAAACTCAGGAGCTGTACTACCCCGCCATTATGCGGGCAATCGTCGAGACGGGTTACAAAGGATACGTCGCACACGAGTTTATTCCCAGGAAAGACCCGCTTACGTCGCTGGCATACGCCGCACGAATCTGCGACGTCTGACCCGGAAACTAAGAACTCAAAACTAAAAACTCAAAACTACCTATGTGGAAGCTAAAAGACCCTAAGCCGGTCAAGCTCATAGTTGGAATCCTGGCTGCCAACTACAAATGTTTGCACGCCGCAGCCGAGGCGCTGACCCATAAGTTTGGCAGGGCCGATTTTACAAGTGACGTATGGCCGTTCGACAAAACCGATTATTATAAAGACCAGACAGGCCCGCATATCTTAAGACAATTTCTCAGCTTTGAACGCCTCATTGACCCGGCTTTACTGGCGAAAATCAAACACAAGACAAACAAGCTCGAGCGAAAGCTGGCGGCAAGATTGGCCTTTCCTTTGCCCAGGCCGGTAAATTTAGACCCCGGCATAGTTGAACCCTCCAAGCTAATCCTGGCCACAACAAAAAACTATTCGCATCGTATATATATCGGCAAGAAAATGTACGCCGAAGTAACGCTTGTTTTTGACAAGGGCTCCTGGCATCCTCTGAAATACACCTATCCGGATTATAAACAGCGGTGCTATTTCGTTTTTTTTGAAAAAGTCAGAACCCGATTGCTGGAGCAGTTAAAATCGAAACACTAACCATATTAGCGACAATCTTACTCGTCGGCTCATTTGCGCTGTCGGTCGTCTTAACGGCCGTTGTAAGAAAGCTGGCCATTCGCGCGGACTTTGTCGCGCATCCGGCCGCAGACAGATTTGCCAGAACATCCATCCCTCTCGGCGGCGGTATCGCAATCTTTACTACGCTGATGGTTTTCATCCTCGCTGCTACCGCCGCAATAAAGGTTCTGCTTGTCCCCGGCCACCTTGATTGGCTTGCCGAATCCGCCAACATTGACCCTGCCGATTTCTTAGCTAAGATCACCCAGCTCCTGATTATATTGCTCTGCGTCTTCGTCTTGTTTGTGCTCGGCCTCTGGGACGACAAAAAACATCTTGGACCGTTTTTCAAACTTGCCGTTCAGTTTGCGGTTGCAATAATCGCCGCCGCCGTTGCTGATATTCGCGTTGAGTTTTTTATTGAAAGCAAAATAATCACCGCCGTTCTTTCAGCCGTCTGGATAGTTTTGATTATTAACGCCTTCAACTTTCTTGACAATATGGACGGCCTGGCCGCCGGCATCGCAGTCATAGCAAGCTGCATTTTATTCACCGCAGCCGCCTTAAGTGCCCAGGTCTTCGTCGGTGGCCTGGCAATTGTTTTCATAGGGATATTGTTAGGGTTTTTGGTATTCAATTTCCCGCCCGCCAAAATCTTTATGGGCGACGCCGGCTCGCTTGTAGTGGGCTTTTTCGTTGCACTTTTGACCCTCCGCACCACCTATTATCAAGAAACACAAAGCGGACAATGGTATTCGGTTTTTATGCCGCTGGTCGTTATGGCGGTCCCACTCTATGATTTTATCAGCGTAACCCTTCTGCGCATAAGCCAGGGCAAAAGCCCGTTTGTCGGCGACACCCAGCACTTCTCCCATCGATTAAAAAAGCACGGCCTGACCGACACCCAGACAGTCCTGACATTATATCTGGCGACGCTCTGCACCGGCCTGGGCGCAACTTTCCTCTATCAGGTTAATCTGGCCGGCGCAATCCTAATCTTTAGTCAAACGTTTATGATATTGGCCATTATCGCTGTCTTTGAAACCACCGCCGGAAATGACAAAAGCGGCACTTAATTCAGATTTAGCCAAAAGCAAAGGCCGGGTGATTTTAGAATATGTCCTGCTTGCTCTTTGCCTTTGCGTAATTGCGCTTCGAACAACGTTTGCCGAGAGCCCAACTGCGCAATCGACCACTCTGCCGGCCAATCTGAGCGACAGCGTTTACAGTTTAACCATATCGGCTGTATTGATATTGTCGTTTGTCGTTTGGTTTGTGTGGGGCTTTTGCAGTAAAAGATTTTTATATCGTTTCACCACCATAGAAGTCGGGCTGGCTATCTTCGCAATAGCTGCTATCGTCGCCGGCTTTGCCGCCGCAAACAAGCGGGCCGCAATAACCCACTTCGTAACGCTGCTCGCCCCAATTCTAATGGCCGTCCTGCTCGTACAGATACTGAATTCGCATTCAAAAGTAAAACTGCTCCTGGCTCTCATCGCTGCCCTGGGCGTGCTCTCAGCTTATCAATGTGCCGACCAGTTTTTATTCACCAACCGGATGATGATTGAGCAGTATGAACAGGCCCCACGGACCTTCCTCGAACCGCTTGGCATAGAGACCGGCACACTTCAACAATTCCTTTTCGAGCATCGCCTTTATTCAAGGGGAGTCCGCAGCTTTTTCACAACGCGTAATTCCGCCGGTTCGTTTACATTGATGGCACTCTTTGCAGCCGCCGCCTTATTTATCGACAAATTGAAAAATCGCAAATCCGACTCCTCTCCGCCTTCGTATCTTTTCGCCTGCGGCATCGCCGCAGCGGTTATTTTATTCGGCCTTGCTCTTACGCGAAGTAAAGGTGCGATTATCGGCTTGCTCTCCGCCGC
>DAOVNI010000101.1 GCA_030630315.1 Phycisphaerae bacterium
GCGCAAACTATCGCTGAGGTTGGCGAGTCCTTAAACGAATTCAAATACAGCGAGCCGTTAGCACAGCTTTACAGATTTTTCTGGAATGACTTTTGCGACTGGTATCTCGAGTGGGTCAAGCCGAGAATGCAGGATGAGCAGCAAAGGCCGATTGCTCAAAACGTTTTAGCTTTTGTGCTGGACCAGATTTTGCGCCTGTTGCACCCGTTTGTGCCGTTTATCACCGAGGGAATATTCCAGAAGCTCAACGAGATTGTACCAACCAGACAACTTAAGGGACTTGCCGAAGCGAAAAAATCCGAGGCGCTGGTAGCTGCCGAATGGCCAAAGGAAATTGATTCCCTACGCGAGCCGGACGCTGAGAAACAGATTGAAATTATACAAGCTGCAATTCGGACTGTACGGGATATTAGAAGCAATAGAAACATACCACCAAAGGAACTCAAAGTTGTATCCATAAAGTCGCAACAAGAAAGCGTTGATATTCTGAACCGAAATGCCGAACTCATCCAGCAGCTGGCCGGCGTAACAGGGTTTAAGGCAGGCACAGCTATTGTAAAACCCGCAAACGCTGCAGTTGCAATCACAGATGCAACGGAAGTTTACGTACACGACGCCATTGACCCGCAAGCCGAACGGCAGCGGCTGGAAAAACAGAAACAGCAGATTGAAGAAACGAAAAAGGCGGTAGAGGCGAAGCTGGCCAATGAAAATTTTGTTACCAAGGCCAAGCCGGAAGTAGTGGCCCGGGCCAGAGACAGGCTGGCTGAGCTATCAGAACAATTAAAGACCGTTGAGAAACACCTTTCGGAATTAAACGGTTAACACAATAAAGGCGGTGCCAAAATGGAAACAGAAGCTGAATTATCACGCATAATCATTAACGAAACATCCGACCAGCAGATAATTGTCTTAAAAGAGCGTCACGGCCAGCGCAGCTTCCCTATCGTCATCGGCATAGTCGAAATTTTCGCAATCGACCGCCGGCTAAAGGGCATCAAGCCGCCCCGCCCGATGACACACGATTTATTGGACAGCGTAATTGAAAACCTCGGCGCTAAAATAGAAAAGATAGTTATAAATGACCTGCGCAATCATACCTTTTATGCGAAGATACACCTGAGTTTGAATGGGCGAACCGTTAAAATTGACTCCCGTCCCTCCGATGCGATTGCACTGGGAGCGGCGTCAAATGCCCCTATTTATGTTGCCGAGCACGTTTTCGAGAAAACTTCCCAGTAAAACGGGACGCCAAACGGGAACCCGCTATGAAGAGCTTTTAGGAGCCCGAAAGCTTGAAATAATCATTAACCCGACGCCAATACAAAGCATACTGTCTGCGACATTAAATGCAGGCCAATGGTACTGCCGGTAATAGACATCAATAAAGTCACGCACCAGGCCATTATTAAATATTCTGTCGTAAAGATTGCCACAAACACCGGCAGCAAAGAGCGCAAGAGCAATGTGAACTAATTTTTGCCTGGTTCCACCGAGAAGAAAAACCGCGAAGATTACCACCAAGGCAATAACTGAAACCGCTACTAATAAGTGATACTGCCCGGCGGCTATTCCAAAAGCGGCGCCTTCGTTTACCGTCGCCACCAATTGCAAAAAACCATCTATAATTGAAACGCCGTTGCCTGGCTTTTGCTCCAGCCAGTTGAATACCGCCCTCTTGCTCCACAAATCCAGCGTCAGGCAGGTCGCCATTAAAGGCCAGAAAATAAGCTGTGCCGCCAAATCCGGCAGTGCGAAAGGGTGGCGCTTCAAAAAAGCCCGACCTGAAGTCGGCCGGGCACTACTTTCTTCTCTCTCGGACTCTGTCATAATCGGCGTTTAGCGTATCCGCAGTCGGCTATTCATTTTGCTTCGAATATATTTCTATATATTTGAGCAGCCTCTCACGATTAGGTTGATTGGGCTTTAAGTCCAGAGATAGACGCCACTGCTGGATTGCTTTTGCCTTCAGCGTCTCATCTTCATCATCGAGCGCCTTTAACATATAGGCAACCCCCAACCCCCTATATGCCTCCCAATCCTTATCATTTATCTCAATCGCCCTGCTGTAACTTTCCGTTGCCCGGTCCACGTCGTTAAGTCGCAGATAACAATATCCAAGATATTGATAGGTGGTATTGTTATCAGGCTGGATTTGTGTTACCGATGTTAACAGCTCTTTTGCAGGCTCATTGTAACCGGCTCTCAGATACGCAACTGCCAGCGAAGTCATAATATCAGGGTTATTACTATCTATTTCCAGCGCGCGCTTATAGGAGCGAATAGCCTGGTCATAATCTTTTTGCAATTCATAAATATCGCCAAGCAGCTTTTGGATTTCACTTACATTAGGGTCAATCTGTTCGGCTCGTTCGGCTGCCACTAAAGCATGGTTGTAGTCCTCAACTTCATAGTAGCTTTTGGCGGCACCGACATGCGCTTCCAGATGGTCGGGCTCGAGCTCACAGGCTTTGGCGTATGCCTTGACCGCCTGTGCAAATTTTTTCATAATCTGGTAAACCCGGCCAAGATTGAAATAATCTTTGAAAGACCAGGGATTTAACTCTGTTGCCTTTTCATAGGAGGCGGCACTTTTTCCATAATCCTTTGTTTCCTGATAAATCTCGCCAAGCAGAGAATAAGCGAACGGAAGACGATTGTCTAATTTCACAGCCGAGTTGAGCCGTTCGATGGCCATTTCATTCTCATCGAGCTCCCTGAGCATTACAGCGTCGACATATAAATCAACCGCCCGTTGTTGTTCCCGGCCACAGCCGGCCAAAAATAACAGGATTACGCCTGTCAGGCACACGCAGATTGCAAAACGGACATTCGCACTATTAGACATATATGCTTCCCTTCTCTATTAGGACAACCCTGCCGGCGCCATTTGCCGGCATTTAGCACACCCGCTTTCACGGGTGTAAACTCGTACCTGCCAAAGCAGGTATCCCTGATTAGCGGCCAATTATACCACAGTAACTATCGCTGTCAAAAACTTTTAGCGGCACAGGAATCGCGTTTTTGAGCGTTTTTTCTAAATGTTTGACATATTTAACACGGCCTTATATTATATCGGGTTAATAAGCAAAAAGGTAAAAGTAAAAAGGTAAAAGTTCGGATAGTTTTGCTTTTTATTCGAAAGGCCTCTCATTTATGACGAAACAAAAAGTAATTTTGAAGAACAAGCCATTCGTACTGATTATCCGCGACGGCTGGGGTTACAATCCAAATCCGGATGAAGATGACTATAATGCTATCAAGTGTGCCAACACCCCGACAGACGACATGCTGATGGCCGAGTATCCAAACTGCCTTATCCATACAAGCGGTGAAGATGTGGGCCTGCCGGACGGAACGATGGGCAACAGCGAAGTAGGACATCAAAATATCGGGGCCGGCAGAATCGCCCCCCAGGAATCTGTAAGACTCAGCAGGGCCATTCGCGACGGGTCTTTTTTTGAGAATAAGGAATTTCTGAATTTAATCAAATTTGTAAAAAAAAATAACGGCAAAATGCACCTGATGGGCCTGTGCAGTAACATTGGTGTACACTCGCTGTTAGACCACCTGTACGGCCTGCTTGAGCTGGCAAAAAGAAACGACATAAAAGATATTTTTATCCACGCATTTACCGATGGCCGGGACTCACCGCCGGACAGTGGAGCAGGATACATAACCGACATCGAAAAAAAGGCCGAAGAAATAGGCGCAGGCAAAATCGCCAGTGTCACGGGCAGGTTTTATGCTATGGACCGCGACAGCCGGTGGGACCGTGTGCAAAAGGCCTATGAATGTCTGAGGATTGGCAAAGGTATCAAAGCAGCTACAGCAGCAGAGGCGGTTGCCAAAAGTTATGAAAAAGACGTAACGGACGAATTTATCGAGCCGACCTGTATTGTTAATAGTGACAATGAACCTTTAGCCACCATCGACAACGGCGACGGTGTAATATTCTTCAACTTCCGCGGCGACAGACCTCGTGAAATTACGCGGGCATTTGTTGAGCGGGATTTCAAAGAATTTCTAAGAACAACCAGGCCGAATATATGTTACGTCTGTATGACCGAGTACGATGTAACGATACCTGCACCGGTGGCGTTTCCGAAGCCGCCAAAAATGAAAAATATATTAGGGGCATACTGGAGCTCTCTGGGGCTGAAGCAATTTCGCTGTGCCGAGACGGAAAAATATGCTCACGTCACCTTCTTCTTCAACGATTACACCGAAAAGCCGTTCAGCGGTGAAGACAGGCAAATCGTGCCTTCGCCGCGAGTGCGAACATACGACTTGAAGCCTGAGATGAGCGCTTACGAGGTTGCCGACATTGTACTGAAAAGACTCGACTTGAACAAATACGATGTAATGGTGGTCAATTTTGCCAATCCGGATATGGTCGGCCATACGGGCATACTGTCCGCAGCGATTAAAGCGGCTGAAACGGTGGATGAATGCGTCGGCAGAATTCTGGAGAAAGTCAAGGGGCTGGGCGGGTCGGCTATAATTACCGCCGACCACGGTAATTTCGAGAAAATGTGGGATACAGAAAAGAATCAGCCACATACCGCTCACACCATCGGCGATGTGCCGTTGATTGTTTTCGACAAGCGCTATAAAAACAGCAAGCTGCGGGAAGGCAGCAGATTGGCCGACATAGGGCCTACCCTGCTGCAAATGATGAAACTGCCGCAACCCGAGGAAATGACCGGCCAGAGCCTACTTAAAAGCTAATATAAACGCACGCTGTTTTTCTGATAGGGGTGGGAGAAGACAATGGGCCAGATAGTCGTACTTGACCAGAATATGGTTAATATGATTGCAGCCGGGGAGGTGATTGAACGCCCTGCCAGCGTGGTCAAGGAACTGATGGAAAACAGCATCGATGCTGGGGCGACAAAAATAACAGTATCCATCGAGGATGGAGGGCGAAAATTAATATCGGTCGCCGATAATGGCTGGGGGATGGACGGCGAAGATTTGGCCCGCGCATTCGAGTCACATACCACCAGCAAAATCAAAACCAGCTCCGACCTGCGGGGTATATCGACACTTGGCTTCAGAGGCGAAGCATTAGCAAGCATCACCTCGGTGGCACAAGTCAGGGGCGTAAGCAAAACAAAAGATTCGACCGGCGCCAATTGTATTGAGATTGATTGCGGAAACAAAGGCGGCGTCAGCCCTTGCAGCGCAGATTACGGCACAACAATCCAGGTCAGAGACCTTTTTTATAAACTACCCGCCAGACGCAAATTCCTTAAAACCGCCAACACCGAAATGGGCCACATCACCGAGCGCTTCATACGGACTGCGCTGGCAAATGAGAATCTGGATATGATTCTGTACCATAACGGCAGAGAGCTTTATCGGTTATCGGACAAGGAAGGTCTTCGCCGGCGCATAGCTGAATTGTTCTCGCCTGAAATTTCTGAAAACTTGATTGAAACTGAAAGCAGCGAGAAAGGACTGCATATTTTTGCTCTGCTGGGCAGACCCGGCATTTCCAGGACAAATAACAAATTTCAATATGTATTTCTAAACGGCCGATTCATCCGCGACAAATTTATCTCGCACGCAATCAAAGAGGCATACCGCGGGCACCTGGAGCCGGACAGATTCCCTGTTGTCTTTTTGTTTATCCAAATGCCCTGCGAAGACATAGACGTGAACGTACATCCCACTAAAATTGAGGTGCGTTTTTATAATGCCAATTTGGTCCATTCGCAAATCCTCGGGTGCCTGCGGGAAAAACTTTTAGGGACGAATCTTGAGACACAAGCAAAACTGCCGGCAACTCCGCACCAACAAAGCACTTCATCGCGTTCCGGTTTGGTGCGAGACCAAAAAATTGCAGACGCAATGGCTGAATTTTTCAAAAAGCACAGACCTGTTCAAACGCAGCAGCAATTCGAACATAAAGCCGGTACCGTGAAGCATGAAGCGAGATACCGGATACGAGAGAGGCAATACGAAAGGCCGCAGCCGGAAAGAAAATTCCTGCAAATACACGACAGCTTCATTGTCGCACAAACTGATGATGGATTCGTCATCATTGACCAGCACGCGCTTCACGAGCGCATAATATATGAAAATTTGTGCGGGCGAATGTCAGCCGGCAAGCTCGAATCCCAGAAGCTGCTGATACCTGAAAGTTTTGAGCTGACCGACGCTCAGGCCGATGCGCTTAAAACCAACGCCGAGCTGATTGAAAAATTGGGAATCGAGCTTGCACCGTTTGGCCCGCATACTTACGCTATACAGGCATTTCCAACCCTGCTGGCAAAGGCGGACCCGCTCGATTTCGTTCAGGATTTAATCGATTTGTTTACTGACAAGGATGTGGGGCTTGATGCAGAAAGATTACTTGATGAGATTTTGAATATGGCTGCGTGTAAAGCGGCAATCAAGGCCGGCCAAAAGCTAAGCGACAGCGAAATGGAACA
>DAOVNI010000111.1 GCA_030630315.1 Phycisphaerae bacterium
CAGCTTGAGACCCTCGATATACTCTGCAAACGATGCAACCAGCAGGTAGAAGTGAGGGTTCTGGCCAGTATGTATGATATAAGGACGAAAATGGCCAGAGAGATTCTGGCGGAATTGCGTTCCCACTTCGCCGACAAGATGTTCAAAACTGTCGTTAATTTCAATACTAAGATTAAGGAAGCATCCAGTTTTGGTCAGCCCATCAGTGAATATGATTCTGCCAGCAAGGGCCAGAGGGACTTTCGCTCATTGGCCGAAGAAGTTATTGACTCTGAGGCCAGGCAGCAGCGCCGGGAGATGGTCAACTCGCTGGCTGGTCAGCTCGAATCGATTAGTGCCACCGCTGATGAGCTCCTGCAGGCCGAGCCCATTTTGGCTCCGCCACAGGTGCAAAAAGGCCGCAAAATGGGGACCGAGGCAGTAAAGCCCGCCATAAAGGCTGTGCAGGCCCCGAAGACCGGGGGACCCCATTTTGGCGCTCCTGTGGAGTCCTCACGCACTGCCACAGGTGCAGAAGCTCGCAAACTGGGAACTCCCGAAAAACCGAAGCTGGCCGGTATTGACGCCCGGCTTTCAGACTATTATGGCGTTACACAGATAAACGATGCTGTCATATTTGTAACACTGTATCCGCGTGCCGATACTGTCCAGGTTGCCGGTGACTTTAATAATTGGCAGCCGGCAAAGACCCAGATGCAAAAAGTGGGCGACAGTGGCGTCTGGCAGACGAAAATAAAGTTGCCCGAAGGCAAATATCGTTATCGGCTGGTTGTGGACGGCCAGTGGCAGCAGGACCCCTACAATGAGATGACGGAATTGAATCCGTTCGGCGGATTTAACTCGGTTGTTGAAGTACACTAACACTTATTTTATTGCCAGGCCTGCCCCGCACGAATTACGCTCCTGCCGCCTGCCCCCGCATTTCTCTGCCTGCCCTCGTACGTCGTAGTCGGGGGGCGGGGGTAAATTAGTGCGGGCTCATTTCTGTTGTTGGGTGGCACCCTCTTGTGCTTTGCAGAGTAGTACAAACTTGTTTGGGGGTGGCTCCGCTCTTACATTTTCTGCGATTATTTTTTTTCATTTTTTATTTGCTGACAATGTCCGATAAGGTTATAGTTTCCACCGTATAGGCAGGATTCGCCGAACAGTAACTGGTTGCGTATAAAATTTGCCGGTTGGTTGAGAATGGATGCTCACAACGCAGTGCAACGGATTGTCGCAATTGTTCTAATTGTGGTGGGGCTATCTTTTCCTGTTTTTGCCGGCCAGGTACATATTTACAGCGGCCAGTTCGACCTGCAAATCCCCGCCAATCCGGACGATACCAGGGGCTGGATGGCCGATGCAATTATAGAAATCCCTGACCATTTTACCATCCACGACCTTGATGTTCGAATCAGCATTACCCACACTAATGTATTCGATTTGCAAATCTTTCTGCAAAGCCCTGGCGAGACAAGAATATGTTTGAATATGTATAATTTTCGTGAGTTTTTTGAGGGCGAAAATTACACACAAACCATATTTGACGATGAAGCTGAAACTGCGATTGAGGTGGCTGAGCCGCCTTTTACCGGCTGCTTCAGATCTATTGAGCCTTACAAACTTTCTGAATTTGATGACGAGAATACTTATGGCCTTTGGCGGCTGCAGATTTACGATGCATTTTATTGGGACACCGGCAATTTAGACAGCTTCGAGCTTATAATTACAGTTCCCGAACCCGCCACTGCCATTCTCTTGCTCCTTGGCACAGGATTTGCAGCTATGTTAAGGCGCCCGAAGCCAAGGACCCATTGAATAGTTTATCGTTAAGAGAAATTTTATGGATTTTTAGCTTGATTTTTGAATAATCAAAAGTAGAAATAAGGGAAATGGTTTGTCTTCTCAAAAACGAAGGAGGTTTTTATGAGTTTAGGTGAATATCAACTGAAATGTCGTGTACGGCAGGGCATGTTTCCAGATGAGTATTTGGTGATAGTTGAGGCCATTGATGAAAAGGGTCAAAGAGTACAGATGGTTGCTTTTGCGGATAAAGAGGAATTAGAGGTGGCGAGTTTCCCTAAAGGTTCCGAGGATGTAGAAGGCCTTCTTTCCGTTTCGACACTTGAAATAAAAGATAGACTAGCATCTGTTGTCTTGCCTAAACCAACTTTCTCGAATGGCCCTGTGGTGTCAATTGATGCCTCGGACCTTATACCAGTGGGAGGCTGACGCGATTGATATTATCCGATAGAGATATTAAAAAAGCACTCGAGGAAGGCAATTTGATTATTACACCTGCCCCAGAACTTAATCAGTTTTCTACATCCGCGCTCGATCCGAGAGTTGGCAGTGGCTTTTGGAAATACAAAAATCGTAAGAAAGGAATTCGAACTTCTATAGATTTTGACGAAATTACTGATTCTGAGGAAGCGTTTGCAAACTTGCGTGATTTTCTTCAGGAGATACCTCCGGATGACAGAGGTCTGATATTACTCAGGAGAGGCGAATTTATTCTTGTTGAAACTCTTGAATATATAAAGTTACCGCCGTGTGGGAAACTCGCAGCTAGAGTCGAAGGTCGGAGTAGCTTGGCTCGCCTTGGTATTTCAGTTCATATGACTGCTCCCGTAGTTCATTGTGGGTTCAAAGGTCGCTTACATCTGGAAATCATAAATAATGGACCGTTTGACCTTGAAATACGTCCTAAGAAAACACGGCTTTGTCAGTTGGTTTTTGAAATGGTTCAGTCTGAGCCATCAGGCCCTTTGGACTCTTATTTCACCGATCAAGACGACCCTGCGGGCAGGAAAGGCTCCTCACTTTAGTCTTGCAGAATGCTAAAACACTGTCCCCAAAATTTCTATTTGTATGTCTTGCAGCCAACATGCACTCATTAAGATTCTAATACAAAAACGGAAGATTCTTCACTTCGTTCAGAGTGACAAAAAAAGCGTATATATCTTGTTATACCAATTACAATTAAAGATTGCCGATAGAATCAGACATAGTGCCGACTGGAAGGGTCTGGATTCCTGCTTTCGCAGGAATGACAGGCTCAGGCAATCGGCAATAACTAAATAGAATTGGTATTAGAGATATTTCGATAAATTAATGTGAGACGATCCCCCGTGCTGTAAGCCTTAGACCATTCTTGGAAATTTTAGCTGTGTTCGCAGAAATAATAACTCCATCAGAACAGCTTGACGCAGAAAAAGTACCCCCTATGGGGCAGGCGGGCACGTTTAATTGTCCTGGGGAAGCAGAAAAGGCTCCCGACCCCTTAAATTCCCCCCAGAGCACGAAAAACACGGATCCGTTTCTCTTTGTTCAACCTGTTCATACTGGCCATTATGCTTGAGCGGTAAAGAATATGCAAGAAAAATTTATGCTTTTCACTAAAAAACCTATATTTTTCTTGACAAACCACTGAAGTCAAGGCAATATTCTCTTGGATTGTAGTTAATAAGGATGAAGATGCTTATGGCAAACGAATCAATTCAAACACCGGGCGAAGAGATACGAAGGTTGCTCTGCGAACGCGGGTGGACACAAGCCGATTTGGCGAGAGTAGTAGATCGACCTTTACCGACGATCAATGCGATCATTCAAGGTAAGAAGTCGATTACTCCCAGAATGGCAATTGCCCTTGGCGCTGCATTTGGGACCGGCCCACAAAAGTGGATGCAGCTTGAGTCAGCATACAGATTGTCATTGGCTAAGGCAAATCCCGATGCAATAGAAAGGCGAGCGCGTCTGTACGACTATGCTCCGATTAAGGATATGGAACGACGTGGATGGATACAACATGTAAAGTCACCAGAAGAACAAGAAGCTGTTATCTGTCGGTTTTTTGAAATCAATTCATTAACTGAAGAACCGCGAATCAATGTAGCTACACGAGAATCAACAAGGGCGTCGTCTTTGACTGCAAGCCAAAAGGCTTGGTGTTTCCGCGCGAAGCACTTGGCCCAAGCCATCCAAATTTCACCATTTGATAAAGGTGGCCTCAAACGAGCGTCATTGCGGCTACGTGATTTGGCCGCATTTCCCGAGGAAGCAAGGCATGTATCAAAAACCCTTGCCGAATTTGGTATCAGATTTCTTGTGATAGAACCGCTTACTGGCAGCAAGATCGATGGGGCAACGATTTGGTTGGATGACAACTCTCCCGTAATCGTGGTGTCTCTTCGACATGACAGGATCGACGCATTTTGGTTTACTGTCTTGCACGAATTTTATCATGTCGTCCACGAAGACGCATCCGTAGACGACGATTTGTTTGGAGAAAGGCAAATGCCATCGATCGCCAAAGAGGAAGTAGAACGCCAAGCAGATGCAAAAGCCTCGGACCGGCTTGTGCCAACAGAGAAATTGGACTCGTTCATAATGCGAGTGAGTCCGCTGTATTCAAAAACGCGCATTATTCAGTTTGCCCACACAATTCAGATCCACCCCGGTATTATTGTTGGCCAACTTCAGTATAGAGGTGAGATTGGCTACTCAGCAAACCGGGAAATGCTCATAAAAGTCAGGGACATTGTTATAGATTCAGCTCTAACCGATGGGTGGGGGCGCAATGTCCAAATAGGTGCAAATTAGTTAGGAGTATATTAAATGGTTGTAAAATTGAGAAAGAAAACAAAGGCAGAACATTTGCAGGACATCCTAAATAATTATCTTAAGGAAACCGGCAAAATTGAGTTCGACATGAAAGAAGTTGCAGCATGGGCAGTTAGAAAGAGATTGTACGAAGCTTCACCGAAGAACGCGATTAGCCAATGTGCTCATGAGCTTGCGAGAGCTGCAAGAGACGAATATTACACTGATCCCCAAGGTCGTAGAGTCCGCAAAAAACATGCTGTCCGGCAGGACCAATTGGTTTTGTGGGCAGACATCAAATCGGCCCCACCAGATCATATGCGGTTGTCGCTGCAGCAGAGAAGAATGTACATAGTGGGCGATTGTAAGCAACTCAAAACGGACCTCAATAGCTACAACGACAATAATCTACACGGCGCGGAAATACAGATGAGTTTTAATTTTACGGAAGACCTTCAAGAACTTGATATGCCGCAGGAATATCCGGTTCGCAAGCCAGAGTAGACACGCGATCAATCTTCGTATCCCCATCTTTTCCTTGCGGCCTTTCTGGCAATCTGAGAGCGTTCGGCCTTCGTCAATTTGGCGGCACGGGCTTTCCCACCTTTCAAGCCACCAAGCCGACCCAGAAGCACAGCGGCGGGATTCTTCCTTTCTTCAATGGGCTTCGCCTGCAATTCTTCATCCGTGGCTTGTTCTACGATAGACTTAGCAAGCTCCTTCACGTGTGACGTGTTTGTGCTTGACCGCTTTTGCATACTGACATAATACATCAGCAGAAAGGCATTGTCAAGTCAAATAAAGAACGACCATCTCTACTCTTGTCAAATAGCAAAAAATCAAGCACATTCGGTCAAGCTGAGCCAGTACCAAGTTGTGCCAACGCAGCCGGGTATCGGGAGGATCCGCGATTCAGATAATTGACAATTGGTAATTGGTGATTTGGGTCCCCGCTTTCGCAGGAATGACAAATAGACGATTCGAGGAAGTATTGCGCCCCTGGGCGTTTCCGTTCTTTAGACGGATAAAGTACCCGAAAAGAAGGCAAAAGTCAAAGGGAAAATCGATTCATTATTTACTATTGATTATTGATTATTTCTCTGCGGCCTCAGCGTTCTCGGCGGTAAAATAGCTAAAAATTTCGCCAATTTTCGACCAAATCTGCGGGTAGTTTTTGGGAAATTTAGATTTTTCTAAAGTTTTTTTTACTCCTTTTCTCACATCGAGTTACGAGAATCAGAAACTGAGAATCGAGGACTTTTTTCGACTCAAACGCGCACATTCGCCCAATAGTAGAGGCGCGTTGTTTTACCGCCGAGAACAACGAACTATGAACAACGAACTATGAACAACGAACTATTAACTATCTACGAACTACTGGCAACTGGCAACCGGCGACAGTCAACTCTCC
>DAOVNI010000150.1 GCA_030630315.1 Phycisphaerae bacterium
CTATTGCCTAAAGCGCCGAGGATAAGCACTCCGTCCAAACTTTCTTTTGAACCCTCTAATTCATTAAGAACTGCTCCAATGCTTATATCGCGTTTTGTTATGTCTCTCGCGATAAAATCTACTCCACTACACCTGGCTTGAAGTTTACCCAAAACTTCCTCATTCGTTATAAGACCTTCGGGCGTTCCTCCAGCAGGGCAAGAACAACCCTGGTTAACAAACACAACATATATTTTTGTGTTTTCCCCCACCTTTGCCTGAAGTAAGCCGCCGCTTGCCAGCGCCAGCACACACACAAGGACCCGCACGGCAGATTTTTTCATACCCATTTTCTTTCTCCTTTCATCGAAAGCTTTATCATCGGCTGCCGGCACCAAAAGCCTCCAGATTCTTTACAAATTCGGCAATTATCCACTCAGGCGTCGAGGCCCCTGCCGTAACGCCTGCTACATTCTTACCGAAAAGTATATTTTTATCAAGTTCATTCCAATTTTGCAAATGAAACGTTTCGCTATTATATTTTTTGCAAAGCTCGGCGAGCTTGCGCGTGTTGGCACTTTCCAGACTGCCGAGCACGAACATTATATCCACCTGCTTGCACAATTGTACAGCGGATTGTTGTCTTTTTATCGCCTCTTGGCACAAAGTATTAATTACTTTCAATTCACTGAAGCTGCCCCTGGCTATAGCGCCAAGCATTCTGCTAAAGTACTCCCGGCTCTGGGTAGTCTGACAAACGAGCCCCAGCCTGGCATTTTCAGGCAGCTTATGCAAATCCGACTCGTCAGCAATGACAACAGCATCCTCGGTGCAGCCCACAACCGCCCGGACCTCAGGATGATTTTCGTCGCCAATAATTACCACTTTATAACCATCTCTCTCAAGCTCCCCGGCTATGTGCTGCACCCTTTTAACCAATACACAAGTGGCATCAACAATATTAACGCCTTTTTCTTTGAGCTTCGCTATCTGTTCAGGGGCGGCACCGTGAGAACGAATAAGGACCGTACCTGACCGAATTTCTTCCACTTTATTTACGGTTTTCAGCCCGCTTTTTGCCAGCCGCTCCACCATATTCTTATTATGAATGATGGGACCGAGACTATAAACGTCATTTTCTTGTGCTAATATTTTTTCAGCCATACTGATGGCGTTTCTAACGCCGTGGCAAAATCCGCACTTTTCCGCAACTATAACCTTCATAACCAAATTCACTTAGTCGTTAGTATGTAGCGATTGAATACTATTCACCAAATTTATTTTACGCCAAAATTCCAGTACAGTCCACCAAAAGTTTTGGTCCGGAGCAAGAAGTGTCCATCCGATTTGCAGGTGAGAGCCAATCCGGCAATCCGACATGCCGGACAGAAAAATCTCACTATGCTGTAACACGCCTGTTAGAAGCGTGCGTTTCCGCATCTAATTTGATGGCGCCGTAAGGTGTCCCCAAGGGAGTGGCAGCCTCAATACCGGTTAGCCCCGCCACCTGTGGGCGGGGTTGTCTTTGTATTTAGCCCCGTCCTATGGGCGGGGGTACCCACGTGAGGAATGCTTTTGTTAGCCCCCAGCATCGCTGGGGGTTATTCGACCTTATTTCAACTGCCAATCAGCCGGGCAGGAATAGAGCCATTCTTCAACAAACAGCTTTAAGTCGCCAAAATCAACAACGGTACTCCCGTCGAGGTCAGCGGCCAGACCATCTCCGGTATAGAGCCATTGTTCGGCAAATCTTGCAAAGCTGTAAAAATCAACGAAGCATAATGGCCCACCCGGCCAGAATCCGCCGAGCAGTTCATAGTCACCGCCGGCCGAGTACGCCGCATCCGGCTGACCAATCGTCCCGGTGAGCGTATATGGCCCGCCGCTGCTCCGCCCGCCACCGCCATCTATTGTGTGCCAGGTAACAGTATAATCTCCACCGTTCTGGGCCAAAACAGGCCCGGCTGCAAGAAAGCATACAGTCAGCAACGCAGTAAAACCGTTTCCAATTGTTAACATTTTTGTAGTTTTCGTTGTTTCACCCTTTCAAAAATTGCCCCTGCCTACTCAGTGAACTGTTAATATATGGTTACGCGCACTCTGCGCACTAATTCCATCGTACCGATTACTTTGGAAATCACGACTAATAGAAGTCATTTATCATTATCCAGCTCTTTTTCTTATCAGTAACCTTTACGAGCTCCTGCCTCTATGGGATTGTTTACTGATATCACAAACATGTCTATTTGAGCGTAACATTCAATTAAACCACTCTCAAGTTTCGCGTATATTTGAACACGGTCACCTTTAGACCAGCCGCCAATAACCTCTATAACATTGACAATCTCTGACGATATTGTATCGTGTTCCTCTCCGACAGGTGTGCCATTACGATAAATTTGGCCGTACGCAGGTCCTGGAATACCTGGCTCACTGAGACGGTACGCTATCCTCAAGGTCCCACCGCGACCTATCTTTATCTCTTTCACCTTGGTGTAATAATCGTTTTGGGTAGAACGAGCTACATTATTTTCACAGATAATATAAGGGCCATCAACGAAGGGCTCTGCACCAGCAGTTGTCTTCAATGTTCCATTTACTATCACGTCGCCATCAAAGTATCCCGCATAGTTGGTTGTTCCGCCTGATGCCCTGCCAAAGACACCGTAGTTATTCCCGCCGGATCCTCTAGCATTGCCGTAGACACCGTAAGATTCTCCGCCGGTTCTATTGTTGACGGCGATCAAACATGCTCCGTAGGCCTTACCCCCCGTGTCGGAGGTATACTTCCTCCCTACGCTGTAAATCCCGTAGCTATCACCTTTATCGCTGCCATAAACCGTGGAATACAATCCGTAGCTGTGGTAGCCGCTGTAACCGCCCTGGTTATGGATTTTCGCCCCATATAGTCCCGCTGCCGTAGTCACATTCAGCCCACCGTGGATATTCGATGACCCGGCCTGCTCAAAGTAGCCGGCATAGCCGGTGCCTGTATTGGTTCCCGATAGGATCGGGCCAGAACTCGAGCCCGTCACTTCCAACTTACTATCCGGACTCGCCGTCCCGATGCCGACCTTGCCGCCAGATTCATAGATTACTGAATCGCCAATGGTGTTGGGGTCTATGAATTTGGCGATATAGTTGGCCGTGCCGCTGCCACTTATTCCACCCACAGCGCCACCTGCCGTCTCAGCGTAAATCGCATAAGGCGTAGGCGTCAATTCCACCCGCGGACTGAGAACGGTGTACTCGCAGGGGTCGCTGAACTCACCTGGCCGAACGCCAATCTCAAGCCAGCGGGCATCACCATTAAAGACCTCACTTCCGAAATCCAGCTCCACCGTAAAATAGCCGTCGATAACGTCAAGGTCGTTTATATCAATCGTATTTCCTTCCTGGACGGCGAAGGGGCCAGGATTATCGTAGAGCTCAAACTGGAAGTCATAAAGCCCGTCCGCCGGGCTGTCGGCATCCAGCAGACGTCCCTGATAGGTAAAGGCCGTCCCCATCGGTTGCGGAGGAGTTGGATGAGGTATAATCGTGATGTGTACCGAATCTAATAGTCTTCCAGGTGACGGTGGCGGGTCATTTAGACAAAGTTTTAGGTCCGTTTCACCGACCTCTTGCGCCTCGTATTCGAAGATGAAATGAACCCCGGGACGCGGAGGTATGAATTTACCCCTAGCAACAACAAGATACCCGTAAAAAGGCTTCGTGTTATATTCTGTTACAGTGGCCCCATCCCCCGCCGCCGCCGTAGTCTCCAGATGCGAAAAAGTCCCAAGAACCGCGCGATTATCAAAGCCGACATAGTCTGTGTAAGACGTACCGTCATCCGACACGACCTCGACAGTACACGACTGGCCCAGCTCTAACGTAATTGAAGTGACGTCCTGGCCGTTCACCGTCAGTGATTGACGGCCTTCAGCCACGGACGCCGGCAACACCATAAGTCCCAAAGCCAGAACCACAATTGTTGACATTTTTGCACTTTTCATTTTTTTCTCCTTTCGAACTTGTCCCTGCACAATCGAAGATCCGGCTTTAGACGGAGCAGGGAACTATTAATGGTTGTCGGTGCACACTGCGCGCACCAATTCCGTACAACTGGTCCTTCTGTAAATCATATCTAATAGAATTTCATATCATACCCTCCAAAAATTGTTAATATTTCATAGCGCACATATCGCTCAGGAACTCCGCTTCAAGGCAATTATCGAAATTATTAGCGCTATAACGGGATGCACACCAACTGGGCAGGATAGTGCAGAATCCGCTCCCCTGAGAGTAAAATCAGCGTCTTGCCGACGGATTTTCATTTTACCGCTCCTCCATCCGCCAATTTAAGGCGGGCGTGCATCATTTTTTCAACCAACAGATTCAAAGCAGTTGTCCATCATTTACCTTATCTGGAGACACCCGTCAACAAAAAAACCCAAAAAACAGATATTTTTTTGCGACATATCCCCCAAAACATTTATCCGCCTCAGGCGGACCCCCTAATCCGCTAATTCCCCCTTCACTTCGACATTCGACATTCCTTGTTCGATATTGGATATTCACCACCTGTTATCCTGATATCCTGATATCCTGATATCCTGATATCCTGATATCCTGATATCCTGCACCCTGATTTCCTGTTCCCCTGATATCCACTTCCTGTTTACCTGATTACCTGATAAACTTTTTTCTCTCTCTGACCTCTGTGGCTTACCAATTTTCAATCAAATCTGCAGGTAGCTGGAACCTAAAATCGAAAAATCTAAAAAAATTTTATCTCCCTTTCTCACATCAAGTTACGAGAATCAGAAATCGAGAATCGAGCACTATTTTCGACTCA
>DAOVNI010000096.1 GCA_030630315.1 Phycisphaerae bacterium
CGAAGCGGAGATCCCTACGGGTGAGCTTCTCGGAATCCTCAAACCGGGGACCAATTTCAAAGGCAAAAAAATGCTGAATTTAAAGTTCTGCCACTTTTCCTGGAAGACACGGGCCGGACTCAGCTTCGCGGGAACACTGGCAAATTGTTCTCGTTTCAGACAAGCGGTGTCTTACTCGGCACGGCAACAGGTGCCACAGGCAAATCGTCCTGGTCTCACCCTGTTAGAAGTCCGTCTGTATATTTGTTTTTTCATAAATAGTTACTTTCGATTAAATCGTCTTGGTGTAATATTCTGTCGCAGGTCAATGACAGTTCCTCAAATTATGTGCGACAGAGCACTACAGTCTGGGCGGAAAGATGCGACGCAGGTACCGGGCGTCGTACCGACAGCTCTCCTCCAGCCCAAGCGGCATTTCCGTACCTTCCATAACTATCCACCCGCGATAGCCGATGTCGTCCATTGCCCGGCGGACTTCCTCGAAAGCAATTGTCCCCCTGCCGTACAGGTCGTCGTAGTCCTTGGCGTGAAACTCGCAGATTTGCTTGCCAAGCAGGCGTATCTCCTCATAGATATCGTAGCCGGCTTTATGCGAGTTGCCCACATCGTAATAAACCCTGACGGCGGGCGAGCCGACCCGGTCGATGATATCCAGGTGCTGCTCGGCACTGAGCCAGCTTTCCAGGCCGAGAAAAACGCCGACCTCCTCCGCTTTCGGCGCCACCCTCTTGAGCCGCTCGACAACGACGTCAACGCTCTCCTTGTCGTTTCGCAGGTCAGCTTTGCCGAAAAAGGCGAGGAGAACAACATTGACCCCCATTGCCTTGCAGACGTCAATACTCTCGGCGACCCACCGCTCGGCGCGAGGGTCGCTCTTGTAGGGGACACCGTTAAGAACCCCAAGGGCCAGCGACGCTATCTGCATGTCGTGCTTGTCTGCCTCCTCAAGGATTTTCTTTTGCAGGTCCGGATTGAACAGCGGCAGGTCATCCTGCCCACTTCCAAAGTCCACCTGCACACCGTCGAGTCCCAGCCGCTTGGCCATCTCGAACGAAGCGGGATTGGTCTTCTTACCTATTGTCCAGTCGCAGACGCCAATTTTGAAACCCTGACCGGCCGGGCCGCCCAACAAAGGTCCGAAAGGCCGACACGAAGCGGTCAATGTAAGCCCGGCGACAGCACAGGCACTGTTTACCATCATCTCACGACGACTCATGCGTAACCGTTTCATTTTCATACCTCCACAGAAAAACCAAAACTGTGGGCCGGAAACAAGCCGATATTTTCCGAGTGAAAACATCCCTGTTTTGGTTCCCGCCAAGCGGGATCCCAAAACGACATCGGGAACCTCCGCCTCCTCCGTAAGGAGTCCCAAGGACTGCTCCGGTTTCGTGCTCAATTTTTTTACTTATGCTTTCAAACCTTTAAGGTTCGCGTCCAGCTTCTTTTTGCTCCTGATAATCTCGCTCCAGGTCACCTTGCGGCCCTCGTAGGCAGCGGTGCGGCCAAGTACCGTCAGCAGGTTGCTGCGAACGCTCTCGGCAACTGTCGGATTGTCAAACTTGCCTTGAACAATGCTCTTATGGAATGTCGCAATGTTTGCCACGGCCCCATCTTTGTAGATGCCGGGGCTTCTGCCGCCGCGATAGAAATCCTCTCCCTTTGCGCGGATAAGGACCTGTCCGCCGTACTGTGTCTCGAGCACGCCCTTGGAGCCGAACATTCGATTCCGAATGCCCTCGGGTTTTGTCCCGTGTCCCTTAAACTGTCTGGAACTGAAGGTGACACCCACATTGTTTGAATATTGAAACAGCAGCGTGAAATGGTCCCAACAGGTGCCGACGGGCCGCACCGTTCTCCCCCCGGTCCCCACCGCCCAAATCGGTTCCTGGTTCATTATCCAGCTCATTACGTCGAGCGTGTGAATGTTCTGCTCGGTGATAATATCGCCCGAAATTATTTTATCGAGTCCCCACGCCCGCAGACGATTCTCAGGATTCTTCGGGTCATCCCGCCACGTCTTGTACATGCGCCCGAACGGGTCACCGGCGTGGTAGGTTGACTCACCGAACACAAATTCACCCAGCGCGCCATTGCGAACGCGTTTAAGCGCCTCCATATAAAACTTGTCGGCACGCGTCTGGAAATCAACGAGGAAACACAGCTTCTTGGCCGTGGCCTTCCTGCCGCTTCTGGCGATACTGTGACAGCCGGGCACGTCCACAGCCAGTGGCTTGGCAACGTACACGTGACAGCCGGCGTCCACCGCATCAGCAGCCTGCTCGGGATGAAAATACGGCGGGCTCTCAATCGCCACCGCGTCCACCTTATCAAGCAGTTTGCGATAACCTGACAGGCCGGTATAACGGCGCGCTTTGTCCACACCCAATTTGCCGCCGCAGCCATCGACCCTGTCCTGGAAGTAGTCCGCCGCGGCCACGACATTGTATCCGCCGTGCTGCTTGAACAACTCGGCTATCCAGGTCCCCCGGCCGCCGCAGCCGATTATCCCCAAATCGACCTTCGAGTTGGCGTCATAGCCGCGGACAAGCGCCGGCTTAATCACCGTAAACGACAGTGCCGTCGCCCCGGCGCCGGCAATGAACCGACGACGAGTGAGCCGCTTTCGGCTTTTATCTGTTATTGTAGTTTTTCCAAATTCGGCCATTTTGTAGTCCTCCTTATTATAGGGTTCCTAAATTTTGCAATACATCGCATACTTGGAGCTATCTTAGTTCCGTGATTTTAATGTTACGGTAGTCAAGCCGGCTCCCATGGTTCTGCAGACCGATATAGCCCTTCGTTCGCGCCAGGCCCGGATGCGTGGCCAGCTTATCCTTGTACTCGCTTACGTCGGTGTCCACTATGACTGTGCCGTTCACAGTAATCTGCACTTTCGGCCCATTACAGACGATAATCATTTTCTGCCATTCGTTTGCCTTTTTCGTGGCGCGCTTAGACGGCGCCTGAACACCGTAAATGCTGCCGGTGTATTGACTGGGCCTCAAGTTGGCGTATCCTTTCGCATAATCATCCAACACCTGGATTTCCATCCCCTCATACGCCGGATTGCCCTCGTGCGGCGCCCGCACAAAAACGCCGCTGTTACCGCCCGGGGGCACGCGAAACTCCAGCTCCAGTTTGAAGTTGTCATACTCTTGCCTGGTTGAAAGCCAGCCTCCGCCGCCCCCGCCGGTGTACAGAATTCCATCTTCAAATTTCCAGCTTCCTTCTCGCCCGCCTATCTGCTGCCAGTCAGCCAGGCCATTCGCCAGCAGGTCCTGCTTGGGTCTTAATCCTAACTCCACACAAGAGCTAAGAAACGCAACCATCAACGCCAACAAAACCACTGATACGACCTTCTTTTGATACATCTTATTTCTCCTAATAATAAAAAACCAATCCCTGTTACTAATTTAAGGGGGCAACCCTCGACCTTTGAATAACGCAGTCGGCGTACAAGAATACCGTCAATCAGCCCTGTGGTCAAGCGTAATTTCGCCCCGCACCAATTGAGCTTAGGCTCACCCCGTAGGTTAGCCGTTGGTCTTACGGGGCTCGGAATGACAAATTTAACGGGGCTGTGAGTCCCGACCCAATCAGGACTTTCAGCTTTTTTCTTTTTTTGACCGCTCTCTGCAGCCTCTTCATAGGCAGCTAAACGCCACAAAGCGGTTATTGCAGGCACTACTACTTGGGTTTAACTTTAGCTTTTGTGGTGCCTTTTTTATGTCTCTTAGCTTCAGTAAGATAACCTATTTGTGTTTTTGGCTTTGGGGTTGGTATTAACATTTTCGACAGCAAATTAAAAACGAACTTGAACTGCTCATCATACTTGCGTTCCATCGATTCGATTTTGCGTCTGAGCGCAGAGTTTGTGGCGAGAATCTCGCGCAGTTTAACAAATGTTCTCATAATGGCAATATTGACCTCAATAGCCCGCCTGCTCCGCAGAACACTGGAAAGCATAGCAACTCCCTGCTCGGTAAATGCGTAGGGTGCGTATCGGCGACCACCTCGTCCTTCTTTTGAGGTCGCAAATTGCGACCTCAAACGTTCAACTTCATCATTGCTCAACTGAAACATAAAGTCCGATGGAAAACGCTCAATATTACGCCGAACCTGCTCATTAAGCCTCTTGGTGGTTACGCCATACAACTCGGCTAAGTCCCTGTCTAATATAACCTTGTGTCCTCTGATAAACAGAATACTTCTGTATATCCGTTCAACAGGAACAATTGAGTCAGTCTTTTTAGCCATATTTACCACTCACCAAATAAACATAAACTTGAGGTCACAAAATGCGACCTCAAATTTAGCTGGTCACAACCTGTGACAACCTATCTTGAGGTTCCAGACTGGAACCTCAAGTCGCAACTTAACCAAAATTCTCTTTCCCGTCAAACCAGAACCCCGTCCCACACCACGCAATACGCATCACGAGCAACAAGCAACAAAATCATCAATAATCATACGGCTCTTTGCCGTGCTTTATCCGGCTTTTCGTCTGCATCCGGCGCAGCGTATCGGTCAAGAGCTCTGCGAGCTGCCTGTCACTCATATTCGCGACCTCGCCGGCCGGTATGGCTTTGCCGTAGCAGACGTCAATCCGTCCGCGTGAAAATATCTTCTTATGCCTCGGCCAACATTCAAAGGCGCCGTCAATCAATACCGGCACAACCGCCGCCTCTCCCCGCCTGCACAGAAGGCCAAAGCCGGGCTTGAAAGGTGAAATTCTCCCGTCAATCGACCGCGTACCTTCCGGAAAAACACAAACGCCCCTGCCTTCTTTGAGTTTACCGATGACCTTCCTCATCGCAGACAAATCCGCCTTGCCCTGCTTGACCGGTATAGTATTGACCGAAGAAATCAGCCGGCCGAAAAACCTGTTTTTCCAGAGCGAATCACGGGCAAGAAAATACAAAGGCCTTTCCAAAGGTATTCCGCAAAATACCGGGTCAAGATAGCTCTGGTGGTTGCCGACCAGCACAAAAGCCCCTTCATCAGGAACATTTTCCCTCCCGTAAACCTGAATCCGAAAAAATAGATTGCAAAAAACTCTGCAGCACCAGCGTGCAAACCGGAACCATCTCATTTTTGATTTTCTTTTCAGGCATTTTTCTTTTACGCAGCGCAAAACCTTTTCTACAACCTCTTCTATACCCAAATCGGTGGTATCGATAACAATAGCATCGTCAGCCGGCCTTAACGGCCCGACTGCTCTGTCCTCGTCGCTTTTGTCCCTTTCTTCTATGGCCTTTTGTATTTGCTCAAAACTTTCACCCAGCCCATCCGATGGGCGGGGTTCACCGCCGCCTCTGGCCCGCAGCTCAGCCAGTCTTCTTCTTGCCCTTTCGCCGGCATCAGCCGTCAGATAAAATTTTACATCAGCGTCGGCAAACGCCACGGTGCCCTGGTCTCTTCCCTCGGTAACTATTTTTTCCTCTCCTGCCGCAAACTGCCTCTGCATCCGGACTAATTTCTCCCGCAGTTTTGCCGACGACGCAATATGCCGGGCCTTAGCGGTAACTTCCGGCCTGCGTATCCACTCGGTAACATCAACCCCACCGATGCGAACCGCCATCTTGCCCTCTTTGACCACAAATTGAAATTCGCCTGTTTCCAGAACGCCGAGCAGCTTCTCTTCATCGCTCATATCGACGCCGGCCTCAATCGCAGCTAACGTTACAGCCCGATACATCGCACCGGTATCGAGAAAACTCGCTCCGAGTCTTTCAGCCAACAGCCGGGCCACCGTGCTCTTACCGCTGGCCGCAGGACCATCAATTGTAATAACCAGATTCGACATCTTAGATTTGGTAACTGGTAATTGGTGAGTGGTAACTATTTAACCAATCACCATTTTAACCAATCACCGTTTAACCACCTTGACAACAATAATACTTGTATCATCACACTGACTGGCAAGCCCGACAAACCGCCTTCTGTATCCGAGTATATTTTTAAGCATCTGCTCTGCTGACCCTGCGGTAAACTTCTTTGCGGTTTCCAGCAAACTTTCCCTGCCCCAGAACTGGCCATCGAAGTTGGCCGCGTCAACCAGCCCGTCGCTGTAAAACAGCAAACAATCACCGTCCGCAAGCGCCATCGTTCCAATCTCGTATTCCGCCTGCGGGTCGACTCCAAGCACAAGTCCGCCTTTTTCCAGTTCCGTAATTTGCCCTTCCCTTATCAGCACCGTCGGCTCGTGCCCGCAGTTGCAATAGGTCATAGTTTCTTTCTTAACGTCAATGATTGCATAAAACAACGTAACAAACTCGCCGTCCCTGCACTCACTGCACGCCATCTTATTGAGCTTATCGATAATCTCCCGTATGGCTTCGCCGCTGCCTTCGGTATCGGCGTAAGCCCGCACAGCACCTCTAAAACAACTCATCATTAGTGCCGCAGGAATACCTTTGCCTATCACATCGGCAATCGCCACCACAACGCAGGTATCACTTACCTGAAGAAAATCGTAAAGGTCGCCGCCCACGTCAAAACAGGGAATATAAGCAGCCGCTATATCCAGACCCGGTATCAGCGGCGCCTTTTCCGGAATCATCCTTCGCTGAACAACACCTGCCAG
>DAOVNI010000078.1 GCA_030630315.1 Phycisphaerae bacterium
AATTCAAAGCCAATTTGCTGGATGCTCAAATGAACGCAACTTCTTTTATAACAAAGGAATATGAAAATGAACGACTTAGCAGACGCGGAGAAAACAAACCCAATCAAACTCGAAGCGAAGCGGAGATCCCTACGGGTGAGCTTCTCGGAATCCTCAAACCAGGGACCAATCTTGTCCGCCTCCGGCGGATTCAAAAGGGGCACCTATGCTGCTGTCATCGGAATAAGGCAAAGCAATCTCAAAACGGAGCTGCCCCTATTCCTGAATTGGTGTTGTTTGTTCGGCGGTACAAATATCACATATTCCCTGTTAAATGGGTGTTCCTTGCCCTCAAATACAAAGATGCCTTCTCCTTCGACCACAAACACCTCGTGTTCGTGCCGGTGTTCGTGCAGCGGCGTGTAACCGCCAGGCTGCAATTCAAACATCCGCATTGCAAAATTTTCCGCCCCGTCATCTTTGGAAATCAGCCATCTTATTTCCACATCTTTTGCCCCCTCAACCTCAACCGCACGTTTGTTGATACTGCTGCTTTTTTCTATTTTCATCCCGTTAGACATTTTTGTCCCCTTTTATCTATCACAAGGTCTCATCCAAGTTTCTTATCGAGAATTTCAGAAACGACTTTTGGATTTGCCCGGCCTTTGGTCTTCTGCATAACCTGGCCGAGTAAAAAGCCCTGGGCCTTCTTGCTTTTTTTGCCGCCGGACGTAACATCTTCAACCGTCTTCGGGTTTTCCGCAAGCACCTCGTCAACTATTGTCTCTAACTCGCCCACATCGCTTTTTTGAATCAGGTTGAGCTCTTCTGTTATAATTTGCGCTGCTTTCCCGGATTTTGCCATCTCCTCCATTATCGTATTTCCTGCAGTAGCACTGACCGTGTCGGCATCAATCATTTTTGCCAGTTCAGCCACGTTTTCAGCCACCAGCCCCACTTCGGCAAGACTGCATCCTGCTTCGTTTGCCAATTTCAATCCGACCTGTGTCAGCAGATTGCAAACCCGTTTCGGCTCACCCCCTGTAGCAACCGCCTGCTCGAAAAACTCGGCCGTCGAGCGCTCAGCCGTTAAAACCCCTGCGTCATAATCGCTTAATTTGTACTCGTCAACATAACGCATTTGTCTTTTAATCGGTAGTTCGCACAAACGCGCCCGAATATCCTCCACCCATTGCTCTGTTAATTCGACCGGCACAAGGTCAGGCTCGGGAAAATATCTGTAATCAGGGGCTTCTTCCTTTTCTCTCTGCAACACCGTTACCTCTCTGTCATCATCCCATCCACGAGTCGATTTATTACCCGTTTCCATCGTTTTGCCGGTTTCTAAAAACTCATCCAATTGTCTTTGGACCTCATAGTCAACGCTTCTTTCCAGTGCGCGGAAGCTGTTCAGGTTTTTGATTTCGACTATGGGCGTTTTGTATTCGGCGCCGTCTCTGGTAATAACCAGATTGATGTTCGGCTCAAAACGCATATGTCCTTTCTGCATATCGGCTTCGGAGACGCCCAGGAATCTCACCATTCGCTGCAGTTCCACCGCCAACGCCCGCACTTCGACGGCGCTGCTCATATCCGGCTCGGTAACAATCTCCAGCAATGGCGTGCCCGTCCTGTTCAAATCGACCTGTGAAAAATTGCCTGCCGTGTGCAGATTTTTGCCGGCATCTTCTTCCAGGTGCGCCCTGATTATTCCGATTCTTTTCGTCCGCCCCTGCTCGAGCGGTATTTCAACAAAGCCGTTAGTACTGAGCGGCAAATCATACTGGCTTATCTGATAATTCTTCGGCAAATCTGGATAGTAATAGCTCTTTCTATCCCACTTGGTGAACTCTGCTATCTCACAATTAAGGGCCAGAGCTACCAGAACCGCATACTCTAACGCCTGCTTATTCATCACCGGCAAAACACCCGGCATACCAAGGCACACCGGACATACCCTGCTGTTGGGCCTCTGGCCAAACTCCACCGCACAATTGCAAAACATCTTGCTCTTGGTACAAAGCTGTACGTGAATTTCCAGCCCGACCACGACCTTATATTCCAACTCAGTCATTTATCGACTCACTCAATTATCGTCGCCCTCTTTCTGTGCCAATTCGTCTGTGCCTCGAACATTCGTGCTATTCGCAGCAGTTTGTCTTCGCTAAAAGCTGGTGAAAGAATCTGCAGACCGATCGGCAGGCCCTTCTCGTCGAAGCCGCAAGGGATGCTAATGCCCGGCACGCCTGCTAAATTAACCGCTATCGTATAAATATCAGAAAGATACATTTTCAGCGGGTCATCGACCTTTTCTCCAATCTTGAAAGCGGGCGTGGGCGAAACCGGCATCATAATGCAATCGCACTTTTCAAATGCGCTGGTGAAATCGCCGCGTATCAAATTCCTCACCTTAAGCGCCTTCAAATAATAGGCGTCATAATAACCGCTCGACAGAGCGTAAGTTCCGAGCATTATTCGCCTTTTAACTTCTTTACCGAACGCCTCAGCCCGGGATTTGGAATAGACCTCGATGTAATCTCCGGCCTTTTCACTGCGGTGGCCGTAATGTACGCCGTCATACCGGGCCAGATTACTCGATGCCTCGGCGGTAGCTATTATGTAATAGGCAGCAATAGCATAATCCAGATGAGGCATATCTATTTCTATGATTTCGGCCCCGAGCCCTTTATATATATCAATCGATTCAATCAGGGCCTTTTGCACCTGCTTGTCTGCACCGGCAACAAATTCCGGCACAATTGCTATTTTGAGTCCCTCTATCGGCTCATCGATCTTTTCGAGATAATCACACACAGGGGCAGCCGCTTCGTCAATGCTGGTGCTGTCGGCTGAGTCGTGGCCCGCTATAACATTCATCATCAATGCCGAATCAGCTACGGTGCGGGTTATCGGCCCGATTTGGTCCAGACTCGAACCATAGGCGACAAGCCCGAAACGTGAGACCCTCCCGTACGTCGGCTTTAGCCCCACTACTCCGCAAAAACTGGCGGGCTGGCGAATCGACCCACCCGTGTCCGACCCAAGCGCCGCAAAACACAATCGCGCAGCGACAGCGGCAGCCGAACCCCCGCTGCTGCCGCCCGGAACCCTCTCGGTGTCCCACGGATTGACCGTCTGCTTTAGCCCGGAGTTTTCCGTACTCGAACCCATCGCAAACTCGTCCATATTCGTCTTGCCAACTATTACCGCATCAGCAGAGAGCAGTTTTTCAACCACCGTAGCGTTATAAGGTGCGTGGAAATTCTCCAGTATCTTTGAAGCGCAGGTAGTAGCACCGAAAGTCGTACACATATTGTCTTTTACTGCAATCGGCACACCTGCCAGTTCCCCTACCGCCTCACCGCCGGCTATCCGCTTATCAACTTCCGCTGCCTTTTCCAACGCCCTGTCACGATAAGTGCTGATATAAGCCCCAATGACCGGCTCATATTTTTCTATTGTCTCGAAAACAGCTTCGGTAGCTGCGACGCTTTTAATCCGCCCTGCTGCAATTTCGTCTCGCAGCTCTTTAAAGTTCATATCCAACAACTCATTTTGCATAAATCAACAACCTTTGCCGTTTCTCACGCGCCGCAGCTATCATCGAGGATTTTCGGCACTTTGAAAAATTCTCCATCTCGCTGCGGTGCATTTGCCAGCGTTTTCTCGGTTCCCAGTGATTCTTTGACAGAGTCTTCACGGAAAACATTACTGACCGGCAGGCAGTGTGCCAGCGGTTCAACATTGTCGGTATCCAGCTCGTTCATTTTTTCCACATAGTCAAGGATTGCGCTTAACTGGCCTGTAAATTCCCCGATTTCCGCTTCGGTCAACTCCAGACGAGATAACCTGGCAACCTTCCTCACCGACTCCTGGTCAATTTTCTTCGCCATGTGTCTTTACCCGTACATTTACAATCGCTATGAGTAAAATCTCTGATCTCCCTTTTACCAATTGTTAGCCGACTCTTCTGTATATTCGCAAAGCATATACCTTCGTCCCGTACCTAAGCAACGGTATTGGTTTTTCTTCACTACCCAAAGGGTCATTTATTATATATTCATTTCCTTCTTTGCCCACCACCAATACCCAATGTGGAATCCGGTTTTTTATGAGAACTTTCGCAATAACCGGGTTCTTGTCTGTGAGGTTTTCATCTATGCGTTTGTGGTCCGGGTTTCCCACATACTCAAGCACAACCCGGCCCTGAGTGTACTCTGCGCATTTTTGCCATTTGAGCCAGCCACGCCTAGTATAACCTCTATTTCTCTTGAGATAATCATTCATTTCTTTCGGCGTAACCGTTATTCCGTAATATGAAAACAACATCGCCACACACGATACCGTACAGCCTACATTTCGCAGCTTCTCACCAGACCCGCCAATTTCATCGTCTGCCCAGCCCGGGTCCCACTGCTTGTACAAAGGAACTTCTAATACATTGCCACTCTCAAAATCTTTCCCTCCTGTAGCTGAAATTGGTCTCACAGACTTGTTTCGAAGACCCCAAATAGCAACAAAAGCCGTTGCCACGAGCACCACCCCCACAAGAAAGATTGTCTTTGGGCTTCTTGCCGACATTACTTACAATCCCTTCAATGCTTGTTTGTCCTCGTATAAAATCCTGCCTAAATAAAAAGCGAGGCGGAACCCACCTCGCTGATTTCAGTCCATAAGCCTTGTGCTCTTTTACTCAGCGGGCTTGTAATCTCGCTTGGTCGGCTTTTGAACGAGCCCCATACGAATAGCTTTGGCTGAGACCTTAATTCTGCAAACCTTGCCGTCAACAACAGCCCGAACTTTTTGTATATTCGGCTTAAACTTTCTCTTGGTAACGCCGGTAACCTTTCTGCCGACACCGCCAAGATGTTTGGCCTTACCCCGCCGGGCAATACTTCTGCCGGCCACCGTTCGCTTGCCCGTAAAATAACAAACTCTCGACATCCAATACGCTCCTTATCCGATACACTATTAAGCCCTGTAGTTTCCCGTTTATGAACTACGAACTAAATTTATGCTTTTCTATCAAAATTGCAAGCACAAACCCAGAATACCGCAAAAAAACTCCTCAGGCACACAATTTCCTTGACATTATAGCTAAATACTGATATGCTATTAAGGGAGAAAACGGAAGAGCGGTGAGCAATGAAAGCCCCAATATATTCTTTCATATTTAGCCTGCCCGTCCTCCGTAGAAGTTCTACTTCGGAGGATGGACGGTTTCACCGCAGGTTTTGGCCTGTTTTTATGTTTTGGCCCGGATAAATTTTAGTGTTCAAAACCAATTTTACAAAAGAAAGGAAGGTGGATTATGTCTAAAAAAGTATTAATCTTAACGGCCATCGTATTAGTCTTTTCGGCCTGTGAGATTCAGGCGGCTGTCATCTATTCAAATTGGGTTGGCGGCTCAGAGGAGGACACCTCGTGGGAACGGTCAAACAACTGGGAGCCCGCTATCGTGCCGGACAATAACCCGACTAATACCTTTGCCGTCACCATAGATGCCGGTGGTGGTTATGTACGTGTTGGCCTGACACAATGGCATACTATTGACCAATTAGACTGTTATGGCGAAGTTGAGTTGCAAAACTACACGAGTGGCTGGATTGAACTTATTCTGGTAGATGCAAACGGCCTGACAAACTACGGCTACCTGGTGATTGAAGAGCTTGAGATTAACGGCGATGTAACAAATACTACCGGAGCAATGCTTGAGTTGGAGGACATGGATATCGAAGGAAATCTGTACAACCCGGTAGGAGCAACGATAGAAGTTGAAGGGGAAAATGATGTTGAAGGCGATTTACAAAATCAGGGCACTTTAATTATCCCTCACGCCAGTGACTTATTGGTTGATAGAAATATCCGAAATGCAGGGTTGATTCAGTTATTTGGCGGCGAATTTGGCGTTGATGGAATTGTGGACAATAACGATACCGGCCTGATTAATGGCTTTGGCGTTCTTTTCGCAGAACAACTTCTGCGAAACAAAGGTGGCATTTATGCTTATGGCGGCTCACTTGCAATTGCGTGCAATGGCCCTCTAACAAATACAGGCGTTTTGGGCAACAAGCCGTTGTCCTCACTTCATATCAAGCCGGCTGAAGACGTCAATAATCAAGGTACAATTGAAGTCAATGCCGGCGGTGTTGCCTTTGACTGCAATCTGGTTAATGAACCCAACGGGACAATAAAACTTCTTGGTGGCACGCTCGCAGCCACATCAATTAATCAGGCACCCGATGCGAATTTTAGCGGTTTTGGTCAAATTACTGTTGCCAGCGAGATACTGATTGAATCCGGCGCAAAGATAGAGCTAACCGGCCCGACAAATATCGTCGGCGATGTAAATATCCCCGCTGACGCTACCTTAGAGATAAGTGACGGGACGACGCTGATTACCGGCCATACCATATGTAACAATGGTACTATCCATATGATTGGCGGTCGTGTTATCTGCCAGGGAGGCCTGACCAATAACAATTGTAATATCATCTGGGAACCCGGCATTTACACGAATATAGCCGATTTCAACCTGGACGGGACAGTCAACTTCAAGGACTTCGCGGATTTCGCCAACACCTGGCTCTGGCAGGCAAGCTGGTACTGATTGGAAAAACTAAAAACTAATAGCTAAAAACCAAAAACCATAATTCAAAATTGAAAACTTACTTAATTTTAGGTTTTGCGCTATAGCTTTACATTTTAAGTTTTACACTTTCTTCAGGTATGCCACTTCAGCTTCGGTTAGCCTTCTGAATTTGCCGACACCGAGGCCTCGGGTATTGAGTTTGCCTATCCGCGTTCTCTTAAGCGATTTTACGGGCAGACCCACCCTCGCTAACATTCTGCGAATCTGCCGGTTAAGACCCTGCCGAATAGTAATTTCAATCAACGATTCTTTGTGGCTGCGTTTTAATATTTTTACTGATGACCTGGCGGTTTTGCCTTCAGCCAGCCAGACGCCTTTCTTTAACTTTTCGACCGCCTCGCAGTGAATTTGCCCCTTGACCCTGACAACATAGGTTTTAGCCAATCCGTATCTTGGATGTGTTAATCTGTTTGCCAAGTCGCTGTCGTTGGTGAGGATAATTATTCCTGTGGTATCGGCATCGAGTCTGCCGGCACAAAAAATACGTTCGCCGGATGTAACGATGTCTATCGCTTTTTTCCTGCCCTCGGGGTCGCGATTACTGCAAATCACCC
>DAOVNI010000313.1 GCA_030630315.1 Phycisphaerae bacterium
CATACCGGCTCAAAGTCCGCGGCGAAGGTGCGTAAGCAGGGCCGGATACCCGCTATTGTGTACGGACATAAGAAAGAGCCGGTGGCTATTTCGTTAGACGTGCATAACCTGGTCGAAGGACTGCATCACGGGCATCGGCTGATGGATGTGCAGATAGGTAAAAAGCGACAAAAGATGATTGTTAAAGACCTGCAATATGACTATCTGGGCAAAGATATCATTCATGTGGACCTGATGAGAGTTGACGTAACCGAGACAGTTAAAGTAGCGGTTCCTATCGAACTTAAAGGCACACCGAAGGGAATGCACGAAGGCGGTATTATTACCGAGCATACAGACCACGTAGAAATCGAATGCAGAGTAACCGATATTCCCGAAACTATTGTTGTCTCGGTGAAAGATATGGATGTGGGTGATGTTTTGCACGCCGGCGATATTGAGCTTCCGGAGGAGGTGAAGCTGTCAGGCCCGCCGGAGACACTGCTGGTCACCTGTAGTTTGGTTGCTGCTGCCAAGGCCGTCGAAGAGGTTGAAGAGGAAGCCCCGATTGCTCCCGAAGTTATTGGCGAGGCCAAGGAGCCGGAAGAGCAACCTTCTGAAGAAGAGGGCAAGTGACCCCCGCGTTTTCTTGCCCGTACCTGGCACAGGTGCGAAAGCGAGAGCGGGGGGTGAGAATTGATGTTATGGCCGAAACTAAAATGGTCGTTGGCCTGGGGAATCCGGGCGATGAGTATATTGATACGCGGCACAACATCGGTTTTAGGGTAGTAGATTCACTGGCTGAGTCGTTGAAGATAAAGGTAAGAAGGAGAAAATTCGGCGCTCATTTCGGCGAGGGTGAATTTTCAGATAAAAAGTTAATATTGTTAAAGCCGTGGCAGTTTATGAACCGCAGTGGTCAGGCCGTCGCAACGGCGGTGGGTTTTTATAAGCTCGGCGCCAGCGATTTGCTTGTGGTGACCGACGATATGGCGTTGTCGCCGGGCAGGATTCGGATCAGGGCAAAGGGTTCGGCCGGCGGCCATAATGGTTTGGCTGATGTTATAGAAAAGCTCGGCACAGAGAGTATAGGACGTTTGCGAATCGGCATCGGCCAGAGCGGTGAAGAATCAGATGTAGATTTTGTTCTCGATAAGCCGGCAGAAACAGATAGACTGCTGCTGGATGAGGCCATTAAGAGGGCGGCAGAGGCGGTGCTTTGCTGGGTCGAATGCGGCATAGAGACTGCTATGAATACGTTTAATGAAATGGTCAATAGGCAATAGTGGATAGTATTTGGCAGAACGACTAAATAGTAAATACGGAGATATTTGACTTGGAAACTGTTATTAAGAAATTGTATGAGGGTATGTTTCTTGTTGATTCGGCCCAGGCACAGAATTGGGACGCAATTATTGCGACTATCAAAACCATACTGGAAAGGGCTGAGGCCGAGATTGTCTCGATGAAAAAATGGGACGATAGGAAACTGGCATATGAAATTGGCGGTAAAACCAGGGGGACATATATCCTTTGTTATTTCAGGGCCGATGGCGAGAGGATACGGGATATTGAGAGAGATGTTCATCTCTCGGAGCGGATTATGCGCGTTTTGATTCTGTGTGCCGAGACAAGAGAGAAGCGAGATATTGAAAAGGACCTCATTTCGCAGAAAGATAGTGAAATGGAAACCTCCAAAGATACTCCTGCTGAGCCGGCAGAAAAAGAGAAGCATAAAGCTGCTCAAAAAGCGGCAGAAAAGGTTGAAGCAGAGCAAGGTGCAGCCAAGCGTGAAAGAGGGCGTTTGGAAACTCCGGAAGCTGCGGCGGATGCGAGCCCCGTTAGAAACGCTCTAAAGCCTAACAATATGAACGAGAAAAGGAAAATTTCTAAGGGGGCGAGTGAGCCGGAGCAGGCCGAGCCAAAAGAGGATATTGGGCAGATTAATGAGCTGGGCGGACAAGAAGCTAAAGAGGATTGATTGTGGCTGATTTTAAGGGTTAAGGTGGAAAGGGGATTTTGAGATGGCTAATTTTAATA
>DAOVNI010000273.1 GCA_030630315.1 Phycisphaerae bacterium
AACTCTGCGCAATCAGCGTAATCTGCGTCTAAAAAATTCGCGCTTTCGTGTCTTCGTGGTGCAAAAACTGGTGCAAAAAAGCGCATTTTTGCACACACTTTTTCGAATATTTCACACAACTTTTCGAATGTTTTCGAATATTTTCAAACGTTTTCGAACGTTTTCGAATGTTTTTGATCGCTTTTTTCTTGCCTATTTTACCCAAGCCCTACAACCCAACATCCCGACCCTCGTTTTTCTCACTTTTTTTCAGCCAATCTGCGTATCTGATATAAATTTCTCGCCGCAATAAAGGGCATAAAACGGGCATTTCTTGCAGTCTTAATAACTAAATGTCCAATTCATAATTTATTTGCCAAAAAGGCTTTAATGTTATATAATAGGGTAGATTCGAAACGGAAACGGAATTGATTATAGGAGCAAACCCCGATGGGAAAAATGAAAACAGCGCAAACGCTCCCCCCCATAGAACAATTGAGGAGCAGAACACTCGGCAGGATACTTATAAAAATGGGCGTTCTGACCAGGGAGAAGGTTCATGAATGCCTAAGAATCCAGAAACAGCGGCATGGGACCATACAAATAGGCCAGGTATTTCTTGAGCTTGGGTTGATAGATGAAAAGCAACTGCAAATTGCTCTTGCAGCCCAGCGGGGGATGGAATATGTAAACCTGGACGAGGTCGATATCCATCCTGACGTAATTGAGAAGGTGCCGGCCCAAATGGCAAAGACGTATCACCTCGTACCAGTCGAATATAATAAAGAGCAAAACGAGTTGACCGTCGTCCTTGACAATCCCGATAATTTCAGAGCCACCGATGACTTAAGCACGCTGATGGGTTTTAAAGTTACTGCGAAGATAACCGACCCCGGGGCATTGGAAGGCGCTTTGACCAAGTATTATGAGGCACAAGAGGAAAACATCAACGAACTGATAGGTGAAATACAAGGGGACAGTTTCCTTGCGGAATTTGAGGGCAGGAACCAGAGTATCGACCTGGATGAACTAAAGGAGCTCTCGGAGTCAAATCCTGTCAAAAAACTGCTGAACCTGGTTCTGCTGCAGGCAATTCGCGATAAGTCCTCGGATATCCATTTTGAGCCGTTTGAAAATGAATACAAGATGCGCTACCGTATAGACGGTGTGCTTTACGAAATGGTTCCGCCGCCAAAGTACATTGCTGCGGCGCTTAGCTCCCGTATAAAGGTTATGGCAGACCTGGATATTGCTGAAAGGCGGCTGCCACAAGATGGCCGAATATCACTGACCGTCCAGGGCAATCCGATTGATTTGCGTGTTAGTGTTCTGCCTACAATGTTCGGAGAAAGTGTCGTACTGCGTGTTCTGGACAGAACTCAGGTCACTTTTGATTTGGAAAAACTGGGGTTGAGGCAAGAGGACCATGAATTAGTCCGCCAGCTTATTCGCAAACCTAACGGCATTGTGATTGTTACGGGCCCGACCGGATGCGGCAAGACTACCACTCTTTACGCGGCCATGAATGAGCTTAATACCATTGAAACGAAACTAATCACGACTGAAGACCCGATAGAGTATGACATTGACGGTCTTATTCAGGTTCAAATGAAACCGGAAATTGGACTGACGTTCGCAAGGTGCCTGAGGCATATACTCCGTCAGGACCCTGATATTATACTGGTTGGTGAAATTCGCGACCTTGAAACAGCGGAGATCGCGGCGCAGGCGTCCCTGACGGGCCATGTGGTGTTCACCACACTGCACACAAACGACGCCCCGAGTTCGATAGCACGACTTTTGGATTTAGGGGTCGAGCCGTTTCTTGTTACCGCTACGCTCGAAGGTATTATTGCCGAGCGATTGGTTAGAAAAATCTGTGAAGATTGCAAAACGCCCTTCGAGCCGACCGAAGCCCAACTAATGGAATTGGGACTTACCCTGGATGATATCAAAGGCAAGGAGTTTTATTACGGCCGAGGTTGTGACAGGTGTAATAATACCGGTTATAGGGGGCGAACGGGTATTTTTGAGATTATGACATTCAATGATGAAATACGTGACTTGATTATGCATCAGGCTTCGACAAATATCTTGCGTGCGGCCGGCCAAAAGGCTGGTATGAGGCTGCTGCGTGATAACGGCCTGGCTGCAATCTATGATGGCATCACCACAATAGACGAGGTAGTAAAAGAAACGATTACGGAAAGGTAAGTAAGGATTGCCCCCGATAGATTGGGGCTCAATAGACAATCGTCAATTCAAAGGAGGTGTTCAGTATGCCTACTTTCAAATATGAAGCGCTGGACTCACAGGGAGTGGGGATAAAAGATGAGGTAGAAGCCCTGAGTGAGAAGGAAGCAATAAGCAAAATACGAAATATGGGCTATTTTCCCACGAAGGTCCGTGTACACGGTGCCGGAAGAAAAGTGGCAGCAAAAGCTGCAAGACCAACGCACAGGCGTGGCGCCGGCGGCAAAGTCAGGGTCAAATATATAACCCAGTTTGCAAGACAGCTTTCCACGCTGCAGGACGCCGGTCTGCCTATATTGCGTTCGCTGCGTATCTTGCAGGAGCAGCAGAAGTCGGGAACATTCAAGCGGGTCATTGGTTATGTGGCCGATGAAATCGAGGGTGGTTCAACACTCTCGGAAGCATTGGGCAGATTCCCAAAGGCTTTTAATCGGCTGCTCGTCAGTATGGTAGCGGCCGGCGAGACTGGCGGCGTGCTGGACCTGATATTGTCCCGCGTAGCTGACTTTATGGAAAAAGCACAAAGACTTAAATCCCGAGTTATAAGCGCAATGATTTATCCGATTGTGGTTTTGAGTGCGGCTTTTATTATTCTGCTGGGGTTAATGACTTTCGTGATACCGACGTTTAA
>DAOVNI010000065.1 GCA_030630315.1 Phycisphaerae bacterium
AATCTCGGCGTTATGGACTATTATCGAATGAAAAACATTATGGCCGATACCGGAATGCGGGATTCCATTGCAAAGCCGAAGAAGCAAGAATAATCTCGATGCGTGATGGGTTTTGCGGGGAAAAATATAAAATATGAATGAACTGTTAACGCAAATAATCCTGGCTGCTCGACGTCGGGACGGTAAAAGCTGGACGAATATACTGTTCATTGTGGGCCTGGCGGTTTTTTGGGTAATCGGCGGTATCCTCAAAGCAAGAGCAAATAAGAAACAGAAGGACGAGGAGCAATTGACCCGTAAGCCGGGATTCAAACCACCTGATAGGGCCGGTGTCCGCGAGCACAAGGTAGTTGAGAAAACCCCTTATGAGCAAGTGCAACGTCCCACCGCACGTACGCCGTACAGAAGAGAGCCGCAGCCGCAAATCCAGCCGCCGCGCAGAAAAATTGCCCGCCCTCAGCTTTTTGTCCAGAAGTTCGTTACTGAAAAGGAACAAGCAGCCCCGCCTGAGACCATAGAGCTGCTGGAAGAGCCAGGATTGCCGGTACCGGCTCCGCAAGTTCAGCCCGACTTTCAAGAGCTTCCACAATTTACCACCAAAGCTGTCAAAGAGTTGGAAGATATGCGTATTCGTACTCCGGCAGAAACACCCGCGGCAAGGTATCTGGCCGAAATTCTGTTAGATTATGCCGACCCTGAGGACTTAAAAAGGGCGATTCTACATTATGAAATCCTGGGCAGGCCGTTATCGCTCCGTGACCCATCAGCGCATATTATCGGACTTTAAGGTAAGAACAGCATATTAGCTTATGTTGAGAGATGGGAAGATGCGGCCATATCTATCAACAGTAATATTATTAGTGGTCATCAGCCTAACAATGACCGGCTGCAGCGAAGCTGACTGGAAAGCCATCGGCGAAACGCTTGATGCTATTGCTGCTTCCGGTGAGCAAGTAAGACGACAACGAGAAGCTGAAGCAGCTCGAAAAGCACAAGTAACAGAAGAAGAGCGCCGACAGTTCGATTTAGCAATTTACAAAACAGCTCAAAAAATAAGCGAAGCAATCGAACCAACTAACCCAATCGTTAGAAGTTATGCATTGCAATTAGCAGCAAAATTCCCTGGCGAATACAATGTGCCACAAATATGTTCCATATGGTATCATTTAAAGGAAAATTGGCGATATGTTTCGGACCCACGCACCAAAGAATATCTTGCGCCAGCCAGCGAAACAATCAAGGTTGGGTTAGCTGGTGATTGTGATGATTTCGCAATTTTGATGGCATCTTTAATTGAAGCAATCGGCGGGCGGGCAAGGATAATTCTTACAATGGCCGCCGAGCCAAGCGACCACGCTTATTGTGAAGTTTATATTGGAAATGGCGAGGTGGAAAGAAAGAAAGTATTTCAAAGTATTGCAGGTCATCTTGATCGTACATTGACATTTTATGCGCGCCAAGACGAAAATGCAGATTATTGGGTGAATCTTGACTGGTGGGCGGATTATCCCGCCGGACCATATTTTAAAGCCCAGTACGAAATATATACTTATCCTGATGGAACGTGGGAAAAACATTCCTGGAAGAAAAATTAAAATATATTAAAGTTTAGAATCGGTGTTGGTCTATATAAAAAATAACAATCAACGTCCTATAAGATATGTTATGTTTCATTCGGGCCTGATTTTGGGCCAAATAGCCGATTTATGTGTTTTTAGCTTTTTAGCGTATTTTTGTTCACCTGATGATAATTGCCGGTTTGGACTTTGCGACATAAAACATATTCACTTAAGGGCTAAGGGGCTCGCCTGGTAAAAACGGATTGTTGGTATTCATTGCTTGATTGGCCGTATCTGAAAGATTGTCCCACATAGCTGTAACCCTGTCTAACAGGCCTAAATTTTGAAGAACTATCGAAATGTTGACTGCTGCGTCCGGGCAGGTGAAATTATTCTCCAGTAAACGGTCAAGGTTAATAAGCGAGGATGCAAACTTTACCTTATCGCAATAAAGCAAGGCAATTTTATAGTGCAGCTCAAGCGTGTCCTTATCAAGATACTCAGGAGCAATAAGCTGCTCGAGCGCAAGGGACCTCTGGCCCGTTTCAAATAGACACATTGCGAGTTTGCTCCTGGCTCTGGTGTAAGTTGGGTTTATCTCTAAAGCAGCTCGAAATGACTTGAGGGCATCAGGTATCCTGCCGACGCTCATCATCAAGACGCCCAATCTGTAGTGTAAATCCGGGTTTTGCGGCCGATGGCTGATTTGCTGCCGATGCGCTGCAATGACAGCATCAAGGAGGTTGGTTGAGCCGTGCCCGTTATGAAAAGGCAAATTCCGACCAAGGCCGGCCCTGAATTGCAAGGCAGCGGTCTCGGCGAACAATAATGAGCTGTTTGGCTGAATTGCAGCGGCCAGTGATAATGTTGTCAAGGCATCTGAGGCGCTGCCGGCTAATTTCTGGGCGATTGCCAGGCCGATATAGGCATCGACTATTTTGTCATTTATTTCGACCGCCCTGTTGAATTGCTGTGCGGCAAGCTGGTCCTGTTGCAGCTGCAAATATTGCGTTCCAAGCTTTATAGTTGCCTCCAGAAAATCCGGACAAATACGAACCGCTTCTTCATATTGCGAAACGGCCTCATCGGTGGCACCCAACATACGAAGAACATCGGCCCGCTTCATAATCAAATCGGCGCCCTCGGACTGCTCCTGCGCTAAATTCTCAAGCTGCTCGAGTGCCTCGTGAAGCTGCCCATCGCAAATAAGCTGGTCTAAACAATCGTCTTCAGTGTGAAAATTGTCGGGATGTATTAAAATTGCGGTGTTGAATGTTCCAGCAGCTTTGGTATATTCGGCGTTTGCAATATACAAATGCCCAAGCGTCACAAGTGTTGACATGTCATCGGGATATTCATTTTGCAACAGCTCATATTCCTGTATGGTTTTTTCCAGTTGACCGTTTTTGAAATATATTGCAGCGAGTCTCTGGCCGGGAAGCTGCAGATAGCTTTTAAACTTCAGACAATCCTGATAAAATTCGACGGCTTGAGACTCTTTGCCGAGCCGTTCATAACAGTGGCCCAGAGCATAAAGAGCCATTGTATTATTGGGCTGGCGGAGATAAACGGAGTTTAATTCTTCAACCGCCTCGTCCAGTTGGCTCTTTGACAGAGCTATTGCCGCCGAGGCGAGCCGGCCGTGTGTGCAGGAAGGATTTTCAAAGAGATACAGCCTTAGCTGCTCGGAGGCAGCATCCAGCTTCATTTCGCCCACCAGCTCGATGATTTTATTTAGCTGGTGATATTGCGGAGATTCGCTGTCGTCTTTTGAAGTTCTGACCTCATTGAGCCAATGCCATATCAAATCGGCCGTATCGACCGTTATCGCCCTGCCGAGGATTTCCAGTAACCTGCTCATAAGCTCGCTCCCCGCTGCTCGTATCTCGCCGGAGGAGATACGAATTCCTATCCGCTAACCGCTATTAAGGGTATCGACAATAGGCGAAGGCGTATTAATCCCGTTTTGGCAATTAGTTACTGTTGGTTTTATTTTGTCCGGTGTATGTGGCGATTGTGTGTGATATAGGGATTGTTATGGTTCTAATCCCGCACCAATTAGGCGTGAGCCTAAGCTTAATTGGTGCGGGCAGGTTATCGGGTTTTGCTGCCCCCCCTGTTGCTATTTTTTTGTTTTTTTCTGTCGCAAAGAGCAGCAATTCTGCACTATATAATGAGGATTCGAATTCTTGGAAGTTTTTTGAGCTGTGTATGAGTGCAACTGACAGATACTACATTGAGCGTTGTCTGGATGGCCACTCGGATGATTTTCGCTACCTTGTGCGTCGCTACCAGGCGGTCCTGCTGGCGCATTTGGCCGGACAATTGGACAAGAGGGATAAAGCCGAGGAAGCTGCCCAGGAGACACTTGTGCGAGCTTACTTTGCTCTGGAGAAACTAAAAAAACGAGACTCGTTCTTTTCCTGGTTACTGGGTATTGCCAACCGCGTAGCGAAAGAACAGCGAAGGCAAGAACAACGCCGATGCCAACAAGAGAATATTCGCTCATTCTCTAAAGAAATAGCGACGCCGGAACTCTCGCAGGATTATGATCTGGAGAAGGCAATTGGCGAACTGCCTGACTCGCACAGGAAAGTTATTCTGCTTCGATATTACGGCGGTTACTCCTGCTCTCAAGTTGCCGAACAGCTTGATATGCCGTTAGGCACAGTTACAAAAACACTATCGCGGGCCTACGCTGGGCTGCGAAAATCGCTGCAGCAGGAAAGCGATGCAAAATTGTGAGGTGCAAAAATGAATTGTTCAGAATGTAAAGAACGTTTAATCGCTTACATTGAAGGGCTTTTAACCGAATCGCAAGAACAGGCAATAGCATCACACCTTCAAGGTTGCCCCCCCTGCCGAGCCGAAGCGACGGAGCTAATCAGCCTTCGCGATCGGCTGGTCGCGAACGGGGAGGCATTGGCCCAAAGCGACCTTGAAAATAAGGTCTTAAACCGAATTGTTCGAGAGCAAAACTTAAAGTTGAGAAAAATTAGCAAACTTGGTAATCAAATTCAGTTATGGAGAATAATTATGAAAAGTAGAATAACAAAAATAGCTGCCGCAGCAGCGGTGATAATCGTTGCGGTAATGATTGGCATAAATCACTTCGGCGGCTCTATTGATATGACAAGTGTGGCCTTTGCACAAGCGACAGAGGCGCTCAAGAAAGTATCCTGGGTTCACACAACCGGAACAGGTGGCGAAGACTGGGTTAATCGTGACTCACAGGTCTGTATAACTAAAAACCCCGACGGCGTGGTTCGGTTTATCGATTACAGAAAGGGCAAGAAATACGAGTATGATCCTGAGGCCAATGTGGTCACTATATCCTGGACGTTGCAAGGCTTTTCCGAACTTCCACTACGGTGGGAACAGTATTTAAAGCTATTTGCTGAGCGAAAACCCGATGCAGAGATCTCACATCGGCAAGACCAAGTTGAAGGAAAGAAAGTTTGGACTTACAAGGTGATCTGGGCCAGAAAAGGTTTTCGCAACGAATCTGAAGTAACAGTTGATGCCAAAACTGATTTGCCGCTTTTCGCGCAACTGAAAACAACAAGCCTGGACGGCACGGTGGTTATGGAGACAAAAACGGTTTTCGAGTATCCCCAAGAGGGCCCTGCTACAATTTACGATGTTGGAGTACCGAGGTCGGCGGAGATTTTTGATTATTCCGAGAACCTGGCAAAAGCAAGGGAAGAATCTGCTAAGAAGTTAAAAAGATTAGGTCTTGCACTGTTTATGTATGCAAGTCAACACGAAGAAAAGTACCCAGATACTTTGCAGGAATTGCAGCGGCGCGTTGACGATTTGAAATGGTTTCTTGAAAATGTGGAATATCTCGGCAAAGGTAAAACCACAACGGATGTCCCCCCTACACCGGTAGCTTATGATAAAACTTTATTGGAAAAAGGTACCAGTACAAATATTTTATTCAACGATGGGCACGTCCTATTTGGAGTATCCAAACTATTCAAAAAGTAAAAAGTCTCCCATCACCACGTTGGAAAGCCAACAGCCAGAATAATTTGAATATGTGTTTTGAGAAGGCCGAGCTTAATTTTGCTCGGCCTTTTTTGTGGGGTTTTGTTGCAGCCTGGCAATACCCCCCTACTGCTACTCTGATTTTGCCATTTGTGCCTGTTTTTCTATCTCGCTTAAATATGCCAATGTCCGTTCGAGCTTGTCGCTTAAGTGTTTTAATTTCAGCATTGTTTTAACTCGCGTTGTAAGCTCGAGCTTGTTCACCGGCTTACTAATAAAATCGTCTGTGCCGGAATCAATACCGCGTTCAATGTCGCCGAATTCGTTAAGTGCGGTTACCATTATTATGGGAATGTCCGCGGTTTTGGGGTCGTTTTTTATCCTCTTACAGACCTCAAAGCCGCTCATTTTAGGCATCATAACATCCAGCAAAATCAAATCAGGTGATTTTTTGCCTATAATCTCCAGCGCCTCCGCCCCATCGCGCGCGGGGATGGTCTCACAGTCCATATCCTCAAGATACGCCTGCAGGAGCTCAAGATTCTGCTGATTGTCATCAACAACCAGCACCACAGGCGTTTTGTCCTGTTCTTTTTCTGACTTTACCCGGTTCATAAGAAAAATGCTCCTATTGTTTTTTGCCACCAAGACACTAAGACACCAAGCTTGGTTATATTTGTTTTTAATTTCTTTGTGCCTTTGTGTCTTCGTGGCCAATTTTTAACTTTTGTAAGATTGCCGTGCAGAAGGCGGGCAAATCGTCGGGCTTGCGTGATGTAATCAAATTGCCGTCCACAATACATTCGGCATCTACATACTCGGCCCCGGCGTTTCTAATATCGTCTTTAATTGCCATAAAACAGGTCGCTTTTTTGCCTTTGTAAACCTCTGTGCTGCACAACAGCCATCCACCGTGACAGATAGCTGCTATGACCTTGCCCGCATTTACCATATCGTTTGCAAACTTTATAACATCAGCACTTCTTCGCATAAAATCCGGAGCGAATCCCCCCGGCACAACCATACAATCGTAATCGCCGGCGTTGGCCTCTCCGGCTGAAACCTCTGAGACGCAGAGGTACCCTTCTTTTGAATGATATTCTTTTTTTGCCTCGGCTGCAACGAAATTAACCTCCAGCCCTGCTTCGCAGAATCGATAGTAAGGATACCAGACCTCGAGGACCTGATACATTTCGTCAACCATCAAGGCTATCTTTTTCGCTCCCATTTTGACTGCTCCTTTTCGCTATTACTGTAATTTTCGATAAACCGGCGGACTTCCGGCCTGATATAGAGCTTCTCAACATCCACCAGCCTGGACACCGCCTCAGCGCAAAGTGCCGCCACTTCAGCCGACGGAGCTTGTGTATCCACAAAGAAAATCGGCTCACCTTTTATGGTGCACAGCCCCCCACCGCTTCCGCCGAGCGGTTCGGTGCGGATTGTAACGCTGTTTGCCTCCAGCAGTGCTATAAGTTCTTCCAAAATCCTCTGCTCGTTCATTTCTCGTGGCTCGTGTTGCGTATGTCATTCCCACTTCCGCGGAGATGACATAGCTCAAGAAAAAGCACGTTAAAAGTCGATATAGAAAGTATTAAGACTCAAGACTCAAAACCAAATTTTATAGCAGGGACAGACAGTTGACAAGTATTATCGAAAAACGCCTTTCTTTGCACAAACGTCTGGCGAATCAGCAAGAGGCAAATAACGCCTTACAATCCCGGATTACGCAGCTCCAGGCCCTTGCCAATATCGGCACGGCTACCCATATGATAGCCCACGAAATCAATAATTTGCTTACACCTCTGGCCAGTTACGCAGCTCTTGCCCTGAGCAACCCCGACGACAAGCTCCTGATTGAAAAAGCCCTTCACAAAGCGGTGCGAAATTGTAACCGTGCCTCGAAAATTATGGAAAGTATGCTCGCGATGGCAAATGGCCGGACGCAAGAAAAGAAGAACGCTCTGCTAATTAGTCTGGTTGAAGAGATTTTTACCTGTCTTTGCCGGGATTTTGCAAAGGACGGGATAACCGTAGAAATCCGGATTCCCGAGGATTTGACGGTCTGGGCTGTGCCGGTTCAAATTCAACAGGTTCTAATGAATTTGATTCTTAACGCCCGTGATGCGATGCTGCCGCGCGGCGGTACTCTAACCATCGAAGCCGCAG
>DAOVNI010000133.1 GCA_030630315.1 Phycisphaerae bacterium
AAACCCAGGAGACTATGGAACGCCTTGCTCTGGATGCCAGTAACATCAAGGTTGACCTCAAACTTGACCACCGCAAGAAGGGTCTGTTGTGGTATTCAATCTACCACGTAGTATTCTCAGGCGAGTACCGAATTATAAATAATTCCGGCCAGCCCAGGGAGATACTCCTGGATTTCAAGTTTCCCGCGAAAGGGGCGGTTTATGACAATTTCCGCTTCGTTGTGGCAGGCCGGGAAATTCAGGATATCGAATTAAAGTCAGGCAATATCACCAAGGCCATCCAACTGTCCCCGGGCCAGTCTGAAAACGTTGAAATCTCATACGAATCCCAGGGCCTGGACGAATGGTCGTACGATTTCGGCTTGAATGTGAACCCGGTAAGGAACTTCTCGCTTGTCCTGAACACGGATTTTGAAGACGTTGACTTTCCGGCCCAGAGCATCTCGCCCACACATAAAGAACGCACCGGTAACGGATGGAAGCTCACCTGGCAATACACCAATCTGTTTACAGGGGTCAAGATAGGGATGATTACGCCTCGCAAGCTCAACCCCGGCCCCTGGGTAAGCAGGGTTACCGCAGCGGCACCGGTATCTTTGTTTTTGTTTTTCTTTTTGCTGTTTGTTTTCACCACGGTAAAAAAAATCAAAATCCACCCGATGAACTATTTCTTCATTGGAACCGCATTTTTCAGTTTCCATTTGCTGCTGGCATACCTGGTAGACCATATATCAATCCACCTGGCTTTCTGGATTTGTTCTCTGGTTTCGATATTTCTCGTGGTCTCATATATGCGTCTTGTGATCGGTCGGCGTCTTGCCTTTATTGAGATTGCACTGTTACAGCTTGTCTATCTTGTGTTCTTCTCGTACACATTCTTTTTTGAAGGTTACACCGGCCTGGCGATTACCATTCTGTGCATAGCCACGTTGTTTGTGGTAATGCAGTTCACCGCCAAAGTAGATTGGGACAAAGTATTCGTAAAAAGCGATGCGACCGCTAACAACAAAGCTTCAGAATAGCTGCTTGTTTAAAGCTCTGCCAGATAAGAGCTCTCGCGGGGCGTTGAGGTAGTTATTGGGGGATTGTTGGGAGCACAACAAATAATCAGAAAAAAGGAATAGACAGATGCAATCTCCTGCGTTCAGCCGCTGCAAATGACCCGATTTTTTCTGGCATTGTTCGGGAAATCCCGGCTTATGGCTGATAAGAAAAGAAATACCTGGCTTGGTAAAATAAAAAGAACTTTTACTTCAGTGCTGCCTGTTTCTAAAAGACGCAAAGGCGAATGTATTAATTGCGGGGCGTGCTGTAAATTACCCAATGTCTGTCCCTTCCTCAAGTATGGACCGGATGGAAAATCTCGTTGTTCTATTTACATAATTCGGCCGTTAAATTGCAGAAAATACCCAAGAACTGAATCCGAGTTTATTACCGCAGATACCTGCGGTCATAGATTCGAGTCCCGTTAGAAATCGGGCTTTTCGGGGGCTGAGGCGCTTTTGTGGAATTTCTAACGGGACGAGTGAGGACTGCCGGCCTCACAACATAATTTCCCTTATGGGGGGGACAGGGGGGACGAATTCAATTTTCATATTCTATCAAATATTCCTTCAGCACAACTGCTAACTGCTTTTGCGCTGTCTTTGTAAACAGCTCTGTTATGCCCTGCGTCTTCGCCGGAGCAGACTTAACCCGCCGAGGCCCAGCAGGCAAACCGTCGCCGGCTCAGGTATCGGCACCGGAAAGTCGTCCGGCTCCGGCTGCGGCTCTTGGTCGGGCGGTTCTGGCCAGCGTGGCTTTTCCGGCCTTCTACCACCTCCCCCACCAAATCCCTGCCGGGCATAATCCGCGGCACCGGCGAACAAACCACCGCCAGGTGCACTCTGTGCCCTCTCTTGCACATCCAAAAACTTATATTCAGCCCGCTCAAATATCGCAACGACGATTTTCGGTGCATCAAGATACACGACGGTTCTATTTGCGGTGGGGTCACTCACATCGCCCAGCCAATAAATGAATTGATAGCCGGGTCTTGGAACCGCGGTCAAAGTAACATCCGTATTCAGGTCAAAGTGATGAACCCCTACATCCGGAGTTATTATGCCGCCCTGTGGAGGTGCTTGTTGAAGCAGAAGCGCAGTGCCATCTGTTTCACAATATGCCGGCTCAAGCAATGCACACAAAATAAACATAGCAGTAGCAGCTAATATTACCGCCTTCCGTCCAACGCATATTGAGCTACTGCGTTTCATCATCACCCCCACTCCTGTTAGAAAATTTTATTACGCAAACCTCCTATCGCTAAACAGACTTTCTTCGTCTTGCACACATCATCAGTACACCACCGATGGCAAGCAGTGTTATCATAGCAGGCTCAGGTAGCTCAGGTAGAGGAACCGGGAAGTCACCGGCAGCTTTCATCTCATATTTGCCTACAACCCAGTCAGTATCACTGCTCAACACCAAAAACCATGAATGCTCACCGGCAGATAAAATGCCTTGTCCGTGTTCGTTTTGAAACTCCCAGACTCCTTCTGACGCAGTAAAATATTCGTCGGTCGACGCTATACCGTCGCTCTGGTCGTCCTGACAACTGATGCCATCTACCGGAGCTCCCTCGATACCCAATATGGCGAAATACGAAAGCGCCGGATTGGCGATGGAATCCTGGAATATCTGATATGCGTAAACGTAGTCCCCTGTCCCGGGCGCTTCGAGACCATTGACAGTAAAGTACTCGTCTCGGTCATCATAAACGGCAAAATCTATGCGCCCATGGAGACCCCCAGTGTAATAATATGTACTGCCATCGTAATATGAGCTGGTGAGCGTCGCAGTTGCATTCTGTGCAAATAACGTTGCAGCAACCAACAAACTAAAGAACCCGATTTTTCTTATCACTTTCATCTTTCACCCTTCTTCATAAAAAACACCTCTCCCGTGCTATTTGTTTGCCCAAAAACGTAAATTGCTTTTATTCCACGGTGTCCTCCGAAGCCACTTAAGCGGACCGCCTTTTCCGCGTAAGAATCCACAACCCCGCCGTGCCGAGCAATAAAAACGTTGCCGGTTCCGGTATCGGCGTAAGTAAATCTCCCGTTTCGTAATAAGGGATGCCCGACGACATGCCGAACAACATACCTTTGCCGAAAGTAGACGCGTCGTCACTGACGAACCACAACAGCGCAGAGCTCTGGCCATTGCCAATCGTATTGACAAATAAGGCATCTACGCTTTGAGCCGGCGAACCGATTACAGCCCAGTTGGTGGGATCCACATCGGCTATGGGGTCATAGCTCGCGTACTCCGCACTGGCACCATCCAATATCCCCACTGAGGAAAGGCTAAGTCCTATACCCGAATCTATATTAGATATTTGGTAGGTATATATATATTTGCCCTCATAGTCGCCCGATGTATATTTGTAGACTTTGCAGTCAACTTCGGCAAAGCCGGTTGCGATACTAAACGTTTCGCTGTGGTTAGCGTCTATCACCCCACCAACAGGTATTGCGCCTGCATTCTGTGCAAATAATGTTGCAGCAACCAACAAACTAAAGAACCCGATTTTTCTTATCACCCTCATCTTTCACCTTCCTTCACAACAGTTTTTAGTTTTCAGTTTTTAATTTTTAATGCGGACTGCCTTTTCAGATTAAGAATCACTAACCCACCTATCCCAAGCAAAGCGAGCGTTGCCGGTTCGGGGATGCAGATGGTGTCAATCACCAATTGATCGACCAGGATGTCCCCCTTGATGGTAATCCACTCCTCGAACGGGTTCGGATACAAATTGATTTTGAACAGCGAGTGGTTCCAGCCAGGCACAAAGTCCACCAAGTCCGTGCGAGACATCTCCAAAAATTCAAACAACGGATAGGATGTAACGCCGACGACCGGTTCATTCGGCAGAAAGGGGTCTACGTCTGTCGCCTTCCACGTCAACTGAATCCAAATCTCCTTCTCCGGACGAGGTTCCGGCCAGTTGGGGATATACACGTCTATCTCGCCCGATAAGGGCCACGCTCCCGGGTCGGAAATCCAATCGCCTATTGGTTTCACCCTCAGAAGCGGCTCGCCGTAAGGGTTCTTGACAACATCGGGTACCGGGGTAACATTGTCCGTTGAGAAATCCCATTCCTGAAAAGTGCTTCCCTCCTCGCCACGCCAAGACGGGGGAAACAAATCATCTGCGAACGCTATTGGCCCTGCTATCAGGAATACTGGCATGCATACAATCAATATTTTTTTCATCTTCATCTTCCGCTTTGCCTCCTTAAATAAAAAACTCTTTGATAAAGGTCATACACGCATTTGCCCATTTGCTATGCGCGCAGACTCTTTCCGCCGTTACTTCTCGAGTTTTCTCGCCCTGAGGAGTTTTTTCCGCCCTGATTTTCGGTAGGGGCAACCCTCTGTGGTTGCCCTAAGGGCAGTCCTTGGAACTCCTTACGGAGGCACGTAGACCTGCCCCTACATCGACCTTATTCTCAACGTGTGTCCCTACACAAACTTTTTACACAGAACAAAATAGTTATTGCTTCTACTGATGAGTTTTCTCACAGCCCCCAAGCTGATGGTATTATTTAACCAGATTAGCTTCCAAAAGTCAAGTGTTTTTTTAAAAATTTTTACGTTGTGCCGGACAATCCGAAGCCAATTATCCTGTGATACCACTTAAAAGCACTGTAACAGGCGATTTTTACAGGTAACGGACATGTAAAAAAAATTATTAAGAATCGCTTTATGCTGCAAAAAATCCTTATTGCCTGCCCCGTTGGAAATTCCAGGGGCGATAAGAATGCCCGGAAAATGGACAGATTTCTAACGGGGCTTGCTGCCCCTCAACCTTCGCGTTCCGGTTTTGTCCTTCTTATCGGCTTTTGCTGGACAAATCGGCTGATATTGCGAATCGCCTGTCGCAGCCGCTGCTCATTTTCCACAAGGGCTATGCGCATATAATCTTCGCCGTTTTCGCCGAAAGCCCTGCCCGGAGCGATTGCGACCTCCGCATACTCCATCAGGTCAATTGCGTAATCGATAGTGCCCTTGCCTTTGGAATGTTCCTGCGGCACTTTTGCCCAGACGAACATTGAAGCGCGCGGCTTTTCCACCTCCCAGCCGATTCTCGCAAGGCCGTCGCACACCACATCCCGCCGCGACCGGTACCTTTTATTTTGAGCGATTATGTCCTCGTTACAGCTTCGCAGCGCAATAATACCGGCTATCTGTATCGCCTGGAATATACCGTAATCGTAGTAGCCCTTTATCGTCGCAAGGTAATCGAGCATATCTTTAT
>DAOVNI010000067.1 GCA_030630315.1 Phycisphaerae bacterium
GTTTTGAGTTTTGAGTTTTGAGTTTTTAGTTTCTCCGGCCATCTTTACCAGAAGATAGGGCCCATCAGCGTGATTGCCCACAGTAAGCACCTCGTCTATCAGGCCCTTGCGGGCAAAATCATCGGTCTTTTCTATTATCGTATCGACAGTTTGCCGCGTTTGTTCGGGGGTTAAAGTTTGTCCGTCAAGCTCCTTCGCTCTGCCGCTCCGAATTAAATGGTAGAAGCAGATTCGGCGGACACCTGCCTTAGCAGAGATATCGAAGACGGTAGGGATTTGGGTGCTGTTTGCTTTTGTTATAGTAAAACGCAAGCCGGTTCTTATGCCTGCGTTCTTGCAATTTTCAATTCCCGCCAGGGCCGCTTTGAAACTGCCCTTTACCTGTCTGAATTTATCGTGGAACTCTTCATTCCCATCAATAGAAATGCCCACATAACTTACACCGGCACCGGCCAATCGCCCGGTAGTTTCCGAGTCAATCAACGTGCCGTTGCTGGACAAGACAGTTCGCAGGCCTAATCGCTTCGCTTCCGCCAACAATTCAAATAAATCATCTCGCAACAACGGCTCGCCACCGCTAAATAACACGACCGGACAATTCACGTCGGCAAGCTCGGAGAGTAATTGCTTCGCTCGTGCCGTAGTCAGCTCATCGCTAAATTGGTTGGATTCTGAAGAGCTGTAGCAGTGCAAACAGCGCAAATTGCACCGGCAGGTGCAATTATAAACGACCACGGGGCCAAACGATTTTTCCCTGCGATAGCGCAGGTCGTCAGACTTACCTGCCAGGCCACAATATAGCTTTGAGATATTTATCATTCGTACGTTCCTTCTATGGCAGCAAGTAAGCCGTCAGTAGTATGCTCTCTCGCTGTTACGTCAACCCTGACGCCAAGATTTTTCAATTGTTCAGAAGTCACCGGCCCAATCGATGCTACTTTAACATTACTTGAATTTACTAAATCGCCCGGGATTTGCGCGAAAAAACCCTTGGCCGAAGATGGACTTGCAAACGTCAGCCAATCAATCTTACTGTCGGCTATTTTTTCTTTCAGCCGGCTGGATTCGCTTTTCTCCGTTACAGCGGTATAGACAGCTACATCGTCAAGTTGCGCTCCGGCTTGCTCCAACAGCTCTCCAAGCTCATTTGAGGCGAGCTGCGAGCGCAAAAGCAAAATCTTTTTGCCTTTCAAATTTGCAAAGCCGATTAGTTGTTTGCCGAGCTCCTTACTTGTGAAAGCGGTCGGGACAAAATCCGCGTTTATGCCGAACTCGTCTAATTTGGCCGCGGTTTCTCTGCCTATTGCGGCGATTTTTGCAGGACCAAAAACGCGGGCATCCTTCTTCAAGCTTTGTAAGCAATCGAAGAAAATGCTTACGCCGTTTGCACTGGTAAAGATTATCCAATCATATTCTGCGAGTTTAACAAGTGTCTGTAAAAACTGATTGCTGCCGGTCAAGGGCTTGAGCTTTATTGCTGGAAACTGTATTGGATTGCCGGCGTGCTGAATAATCTTAGCTGCGAAATCCGCATTACCACAGCGGTCACGAGTTACAACAATGCTCCTGCCAAACAACGGTTTTTTCATAAACCAGCTCAGCTTTGTGTCATCGGCAGCGGCGCCGACAATTACAATCGCCGGCGGTTCAATTTTTTCATGCTTACACTTATTACTTAGCTGCCGGAGTGAAGTCCTTACAGCTCTTTGAGTTGGCAAGGTGGCATCAGCAATTACCGCTGCGGGGGTGTCATCTTCCATTCCATTTTTTATTAGCTGCTCGACAATAAAATCCAGATTGCCCATCGCCATATAAAAAACTATTGTGCCGGGGAACTTGGCGAGCAGATGCCAGTCGATATTGGTGTCTTTTTTTCCTTCCGCTTCATGGCCGGTGATGAAAACAACCTGCGAGCTGTACCGTCTATCGGTCAGCATAATACCAGCGTACTCAGCGGCGGCGATTGCAGCGGTCACGCCGGGGACTATCTCGAAATCAATTCCGGCCTCGGCGAGTAATGCCACCTCTTCAGCGCCTCTGCCGAAGATGCAGGGGTCGCCGCCCTTTAGCCGGACTACGGTTTGTCCGCTGGAGGCCTTTTCGATTAAAAGGTTATTGATTTCTTCCTGCGTAAAGGAACCGCCGCCAATACGTTTGGGCACGTGGATAATCTCTGCATTGGCGCGGGCAAGTTTAAGCAAAGCCGGGTTGGCCAACTTATCGCAGATTATACAGTCGGCGGTTTTGAGAAGCTCTGCGCCGCGGACAGTAATCAAATCCGCCCTGCCCGGGCCGGCACCAACCAAATATACGAAACCTTTTTTTCCCTGAGACATAAAACTCGAAATCCTAAATACGAAATCCTCCGCAGGACACCTTGCGGTGGAAACAAATTCGAATTCTCAAATGACCAAATGTTCAAAACAGGTAAAAAACCCGCAATAAATTGCGGGGCTAAATATTTTTCATTAGGATACCAAATATGTTGTGAAATTGCAACTGTTTTGGGGCGGGGTCGGCACAGGAGGCAGCGGAGACGGTTTGGTCGAAGGCAAATTGTCCCACTAAAGGGTTATAAAAAAGTTCGCAATAAAGTTCTTAAAGGCCTGCCAGCCAATTATCAGCCAGTGCTGCAAGGTCAAAACGGTCAACTATATTGTCACCACCATTTGGTACGATGTCCGCCGATGGCTCGGCTGGAGGCTGCCGCCATTGTGCAGCGAGAACGGCAAAATCTCTCATATCTACACCATCCGGACAGACAAAATCTCCCAGCACCGGCTGCCACCAGCTCAGTTTCGGATAACTCATTCCTTCGCAGTTCATTTTCCAAATAGGCGTACTAAAATCCCATCCGGCGTTTGTAAATGTGCTCATGGTTTGCATGTCGGCTGTCATCAGGCCTGTACCACCGGCACTGGTTGTCTTCTGGCTGGTTTCAATATCCCAGAAAGAATCATAAATCACACCAGGCTCGCACCCCCACGGGTCACACCGCTCATTATGTCCCACCAGGCCTCCGACATCCCCTGTTCCCGTAATGCTGCCGGTCGAATAACAGTTGGTGATTGTGCCATAATCATTTAATCCCACCAGTCCGCCGACAGCGCAGTTTCCCGAAACGTCCCCCGTTGAATAGCAGTTGGTGATTGTGCCAATATTGCCTCCCACCAGTCCGCCGACTCCCCCGTACAACAAACCAGAACCCGAAACGCTGCCGGTTGAATAGCAGTTGTTGATTGTGCCATGATTATTGCCTCCCACCAGTCCGCCGACATAACCTGCTCCCGAAACGCTGCCGCCCTCAATGTAACAGTTGGTGACAGTTCCATTTATTAGTAGGCCAACCAGCGAACCGACATGCCATCCTGTACCGGCGTCAACATTGGGGTCAATCAATCCTAAATCTTTGATTACTCCCCTAACGTACCCGAAAAGTCCTATGCTACTTGTGTCTGGAGAGGTGTAGGTGAAGTTTGAGATTGTATGGCCGTCGCCGTCAAATACACCGGTGAACGCCTTATTGCACCCAGGTAGGTAGCACCCAATTATGTTAAATTCTTCACCCATATACCCAGCCAAATCGATATCGGCCATCAGCTTGAAATGCTTGTCCAAGTCGTTGGAATCTGCCCCAATCGCATTCATCTGACATGAGGTGTAAATTAAGTAAGGGTTGTTAGAATCCCCTGTGCCCCCGCCGTATTTCTCCCACGATAGTCTGGGGTAATCCTGCCCCTCACAAATCTTCCAGATATCGTTTGGTCCGTTCGTTAACTCATCAACAAAATCCCAGCCGGCATCAGTAAAGGTGCTCTGTTTTTTCATATCAACTGTTATTTGACCAATCACACCTTCCGGATCAGGCCAAACACCGCCAACACCTGAAAAAAATGGGTCATGATTAGAGTCCACATTCCAGAAGCAACCCATGAAAGAGCCTCTAGCTTTGTGGTCATATCCCACGAGCCCGCCGAAATCTCCGAACGGATTATCTCGCTCAACAGGGCCCGTTGAGTAGCAGTTGATTATCGTGCTGTAAGCATGATATCCCACCAGGCCCCCAACAGCGTCACTTCCCTGAACATTGGTTATAGAATAGCAGTCAACGACCGTGCCGTGATTGCTTAGTCCCATCAGACCACCGACATCATCATCACCATCGACACTGGACGTTGCATAGCACTTGCTTATCATCCCGTAATCGCTAGATCCCACCAGTCCGCCGACGTGATCCCCCCCTAGAACATCGCCTGTTGAATAGCACCTGCTTATCGTGCCATTTTCGTTGTATCCCACGAGTCCCCCCATGTGATAAGTTTCTCCGATAATGGTGGCCGTTGAATAGCAGTTAGTGATTGAGCCATGGTTCTCCCCTACCATCCCACCGATATAACCCTCCCCTCGAACAGTGCCTGTTGAATAGCAGTCGGTTATCGTACCAGAAGAGTTCAGTCCCACCAAGCAGCCAACATAATATCCCTGCTGTAAAGCGTTGACATCTGCATTTTCCAGCACTACGTTTTTAATCTGGCTGTCACCATCAACGCAACCAAACAATCCGACGTTCTCTCGGAGGACAGAGTCCCAAGTAAAATTTAGGATTTTACAGCCATTGCCGTCAAAGGTGCCTGTGAAGGGTTTGTAGTCACCGATTACAAAATATCCGATGATATTGTACTGTGTGCCTGAAAAGCATGACAAATCAATATCTGCCATCAGCTTAAAATGCTTGTCCCAGTCATTGGAATCGGCGCCAATGGCATTCATCTGATTTGCATCGAAAATTAGATACGGGTCGTTCGGCTCTCCCGTACCGCCGCCGTATTTGGCGTGGGCGGGGGCGGCCCAAAAGCAGATGGCAAGCAGGACAAGTAGCGGAATTGTTAATTTGCCGAAAGTTTTATTAAAATCAGGCATTTTAGCCCTCCTTCCAAAAAAATGGGGTTAAGAGCTTCGGGTTTTACAGACTATTATTCTAATATTTATCGGAAGCAGAGTCAAGACTTTTTTTTCGGAAGTTTTGAGATTGCCATACCCGCTTTCGCGGGCACAGGCCCTGCGTGCTTCGCACGCTACTCGCAATGACGATTTTATAGGGGACAGGGGACAGGGTTTAGGGAATAGATTCTTCAGATGACGCAGTGTAGTTATTGTTCGAGGGATGCGAGGATTTTTTTGCCGCCGGCGTTGAGGAGCTGGTTGGCAAGTTTTTCGGCGAGTTTGCCGGTCTGCGCGGCGGGGCCTTTAATCCGGCGTCTGATAAAATTTTCGCCTTGTAAATCCGATATAAATGCGCAAATTTCAATATCATCTCCGTCAATCTTTGCAAAAGCACCCACCGGGGCGTGACATCCGCATTGCATTGTTACCAACACCTGTCTCTCTGCTAAAGTAACGGTCGAAGCATTTTTATCGTTTATGGCGGCGATGAGCTCGCCTGTCGCAATGTCATCAGTTCTTGTCTGAACGGCGAGTGCACCCTGGGCAGGGGCGGGGATGAATTGCTCCGGGTCGAAACAGAAGGAGATTTTCTTCGCCAGGCCGAGCCTCTCTATCCCGGCCCGTGCTAAAATAATTGCGTCAAATTTTCCTTCTTCGAGTCGCCTTACTCGCGTTAAGACATTACCTCTAATAGACGTTGGCTTAAGGTCTGCTCTTAAACGTCTGAGCTGAGCGGCCCGCCTTAGACTCGAAGTGCCAATCTTTGCGGACTGGTGAAGCTGCTCGATTGAACTAACCGAACCGGCTGCCATTAAACAATCTTCAGGAAATTGCCGCTCACAGACCGCAGCGATGGTCAGTCCCTCCCGCCGGTGCGTAGGTAAATCCTTGAAGCTATGAACGGCAAAGTCAGCCTGTCCGGCCAGCAGGGCATCTTCTACCTGCGAGGTGAAAAAACCGGTGTCCTTGAGATTCCATAAGGCAGTACGCCTGTCGCGGTCGCCCGTGGTAGTTATTTTTTTGGTTTTGATTTGTATGTTGGGATAGACTTTTTTTAGAGCAGAGATGACAATCCCAGTTTGAGCGATGGCGAGCCGGCCGCCACGAGTTGCGGAAGTAAGAACCTTCATACAAGCCCTTTTTTGTCAGCGATGCCGCTGATACATTCAAATAGCAAAATGCAAAATATACTCTGTATCTAATGTGTGTGCTAACCTTTTTGTTTCTGCAAATTATCGTATTTTTCTTTGAGTTCACGAAAAAATGCCTCACGATTGAAGTGAGGCGCGATCAGATACGTTGTGTTAGCCGAAGCCGGCTCTTTTCTTGCACAATCTTCCGACCGCGAAGCGGAGTTGGCTTTTGTTTCCGTGATATTCTGCACTTATCGCAGATTAGTTTATTCGGGCACCCCGTATCGGAACCACAACTCAAGCAGGGAAATACCTTTTCTTTAACTTTCACTGATTATTACCTCCTGTGGCTGACAGAGAAAAATCTCATTCAGATTATTGATGAATCAAGATATAACCGTAACTTCCTCATTTGGATCTGCCACCCTCTATTTGTCATTTTGCTTTTCGATTTTTTCTCTGTGTTCCTCAGTGCCTAACACTTTTTTATCTTTTGAAAGGAACATTTTGTTTATCAAGTCAACGGCCTGAAGCTGTTCCGTGCTCAACTCTTCGTCTCCGCCATCTTTAATAAAGCTGATTGGCCCGTGGAGTATTTTCTTAACGAGCGATTCGGCGAAAAGCTTCAGCTTGTCACTGTTGGCTTCGCCGAAATCCTTCGCATACCGCCTGGCTTCGGTGTGAGCCAGTTTAAGACCTTTCTGCGTCAGTCGTGAAATTACCGGCACAAGATTCAGTGAGTGCAACCAGCTGGAAAAATTATCGGTAAATTCGGCAACAATCGCCCGGGCTTTGGGAATTTCACTACTGCGTTTTTTCCTATTAGAGTTTATCTGCTCACTTAAATCGTCGATGTTGTGCAGGGAAACACATTCAAATCGACCGATGTCCGGAGCTATGTCCCTCGGCACAGCAATATCTATTATCAGCAGCGTTTTCTCTCTGCGAGCCAGCTCGTTCTTAACCGTCTCGTATGTAACTATCGGCTCGGCGGCAGCGGTCGAGCTAATCAGCAAATCCACTTCAGCCAATTTTGCGGTTATATCGGCCAGCTTAATTACCCGGCCTGTCTTAAGCCGGGACGCCATAGCTCGTGCTTTTTGTGTATTGCGATTTGCTATAATCAAACGCGGCAGCTGCGCTTTGAGCAGATACCTCGCCACAAGCTCGGCATTTTCGCCGGCACCTATCACCATCGCTGCAGCGGCGGGCAAATCGATTTTTTTCTTAGCCAATTCTATGGCAGCCAAACTAATCGAAACCGCGCCGCAATTGATATTCGTGTTGGTGCGGACGGCTTTTCCCACTCGAAAGGCATTGTGAAAGAGCCGGTGAAATATCAATTTACTCATCCGGCAATCAAGGGACATCGTGTAAGCGGATTTTACCTGCGATAAAATCTGATTTTCACCAACGGTTTGCGAATCAAGACCGGCGGCCACTTCGAAAAGATGGCGAACAATATCAATCCCTGTTTTTGTCCGGCTATATTTACGCCAGGTATCGACGGCA
>DAOVNI010000175.1 GCA_030630315.1 Phycisphaerae bacterium
ACAAAAAGAACGGCCCATCCTTGTGCCGCTCGATGAGCTCGACCGCTTCGAGGTTGCACCGGTCAACCAGATATTCTCTTCCGGGCAGGCGTTTCTTGATTTGCTTGTTGAAGTGATACGGATGAAAGTAGCTGCCGCCGCCGATGCCGCGGTTTTCCGAGATAATCGTTTCGTCGAAGCCGTGCACGTTGGGCCCGAATTCTTTCACGCCGTGGTTGGCATAACCGGTGAGATGCCACTTGCCGATGATACCCGTGGCGTAGCCGGCCCGCTTGAGCATCTCGGCAATGGTGAGATGCTCGATCGAAAGGTGGGTCGCGGCGTTTGGACGAAGGTAGTCGGTTATCCCGACTCTTGCCGGATATTGCCCCGTCATCAGCGCCGCCCGGTAAGGTGAGCAAACCGGCGCCGCTGCGTAAGCGTCAGTAAACTTCATACCTTCGCTCGCCAGCTTGTCGAGATTCAGCGTTTCATTAAATCTGTTGCCATAGCATCCCAGCTCAGCCCAGCCCAGGTCATCGGCCAGAATGAAAATGATGTTCGGCTTGCCCTCAGATACCTTGCCCGAAATTAGCTTAGAGGTGCTCGCACACCCCTGCATTGCCAGCGCCGCCGCACACGCACCTATGGCTTTCAAAAAGTCACGACGCGGATAATCGAGTGCACTCATATTTCTCTGCTGCCAATTTTCTTCGCTCTTCTAATCCGGCTCGGCCTTCCTGCGCCACTTTTCAGGCTGGAAACACCGGAAGGGTAAAGGTGTTATTATGTATAGTTAACCAGAATACTTTTTGCAACACCTTCGCTTATTATCTTTCTTTTAAGAAGCGCATTTACGGATTCCACCATCGTAATCATACCATATTTTTTCCCCGTTTCGATTATACTCCTCAGGAAAAATCCACCCCTTCTTCTTATAATATTCCTCGCAGCACTTGTAACAACTAATACTTCACACGCCACCCTTTGCTCACCGTTTACCGTTGGGATTAATTCCTGGTGAATCATACCCTGCAAAGATTCAGCCAGAAGAAACCTCAACTGACTTTCATCGGTAGCAGGAGCATAACTTAAAAGTCTTTCCATAATCTTGTCGATTGATATAACATGCAGTGTGGAAAAAACCAGGACACCGGTTTCTGCGGCTGTTAAGGCAATCTTGATAGTCTCGTAATCTCTCATCTCACCTATTGCAATAACATCAGGGTCTTGTCTTAAAGCGGCCCTTAGCCCGGTGTAAAATGTTTGGGTGTCTCTGCCGACTTCTCTTTGCCTTACAATCCCGGCTTTATTCGTATGGACGTACTCAATCGGGTCTTCGATAGTAACTATGTGTTTTTTACAAGTTGTGTTTATTTCATCTATCATCGACGCCATTGTTGTAGTTTTACCCTGACTCGTACTTCCCGTTATTAATACCAACCCTTTTGTTCTGCGAGCCAGTTTTCCGACAATATCAGGGAGGAACAATTCTTTAATCGTTCTTGGGATTGTAGGAAGAATTCTAATTGTAGCTCCTACATGGCCGTCAAAATAACCGATATTTATCCGGTATCTTCCGTCTCTATCGGCCAGCATTAAGTCGAAGTCCAGATTCTTTTCAAATCGGATTTTCTGGTCCTCTGTTAGTAGCTCCAGCGATATTTCTTTACTTTGCTCGACGGTCAGCTTTGCTTTTGAAATAGGAACCAGCTTCCCTCCTACTCTAAATAGTATAGGAGCACCGGCACAAATATGTATGTCCGTAGCTTGCAGGGTCCTCGCGCGGTCTAATAAATCTTTCCTGTTTATCATATCTCCCCTTTCTTTACGAGTAAGAGAATACTTAGATTGTTAATGTGCCGGATTATTATCAGTAATTTGCAGTTGAAGAATCTTTCGGGTCCCGCCGGTAATCCTGGCTTGCTCACTTATCCGAATCGGCCAGACCCAGATTATCTTTTCTCTATCGGCAATGATAAGTAGTTTCCGCCGTAACTCCTGCGGCACTCGCGCAGCGGTCAGGAATTTGCCCACCTTTTTCTCTTCGGCCAAACCCAGAGGCCGGAACCTGTCACCAGCCCGCCGAAAACGAACCAATATCGGTGGTTTCATCTTATCAAAATCAAACCATTCAACAAATTGTGGTTTTTCCACCTTGAACTTTTCAACATCACATTCTTTGGTCTCAAGAACAGATGCCTCTATCAAATAATTGTCAAATCTCGTTTGTCCTGGAACTTTCAATTCGATACTATCGCTTGTTTGCCTTTCGGGCTGCCGGTCTTTTTGCCGACTGAAAATTACTTTTCCGTATTCAAAGCCAACCACAAACCCATCCGGCAATTCTATTTTTTTGTTACTGACTTTTTGTTCTGCTAATTGCAATATTCTTTCGTAGTGTCGTTGTGTCAAATCTCTCTCACCGCTGCCGATGGCGCTCAAACTTCGCCGAATCAGCTCGACCTTTACCGGCTCCGGCTCCGACAAAAACCTCTTCAAATTCAGTGCGACTCTGTCATTGCCGCAATCGGCCAGCTCCGGCCACATCTGCTCTGCACGGCTGCAAACCAACCTATAAAACTCCCGCGCCGACTCAGTTAGCTCGGATAATTGCTCCACGATACAGCCGCCGCAGTCTTTTTGTAATGCCGGAAGCAGCCGATGGCGAATAAAGTTTCGCCTGTAGGTACAATCAGCGTTTGTATGGTCTTGCCGCCATTTTAGATTTCGCCCTTCTAAATATTTGAGAATCTCATCTCGCCTGACGCACAGCAGCGGCCTTACAAAGCGAATATCGCCGGCGAAGATTCGCACCGGCCAGATACCCCCAAGCCCCCGAAAGCCCGTCCCGCGGAGCAGTCGCTGCAGAACGGTCTCGACGTTGTCGTTTTTTTGATGGGCCGTTACTATCCGGCTGCAGTTATTGGCCTTCGCAATTTCAGTCAAACTCTCAATCCGCAGCTCCCGGGCAGCCGTCTCAATTGATAGTTTATTTCTGCGCGCATACCCTCGCACGTCCAGCCGCCTTGTTGTTATGGCTAACTTTAGTTCGGCCGCCTGTGCCGTAACAAAAGCTTCATCCACCCCAGCATCAGTCCCTCTTAACTGATGATTTATATGAGCGCAAATCAGCTCGGCGCCCAAAACGCCCTCAGTTTTCAGCGCCCGCATTACATACATAAGCGCGGTCGAATCAGCTCCGCCGGAAACAGCCAACAAAATTCTATCTGCCAAATCAAAAAGCCCCTTGGCTTTGATAAAACCAGCTATCTTGTTCTCAAATTCCAACAGCATTTTTTATACATAAAAAAAACGGGCCTGACTCGTACCGAGGCCAGGCCCGAAACTCTATCGCGAAAAACTTTGCCTCAAACTTTTGTCAATGTCACTCACTACTTCTGTCGCTCTGGGTCAGCTTCATAATACGCTCTTCTATAAATTCTTTACGCCTGGTAGACAGCCCCCCTCTTCTGAGGACCTCCTGATAATTCTCCAACGCCTCTGCTCTGCGAATATGCAGCCGTTTATCCCAGATATACGCGGCCTTAAACCTCGCAGGATATATCGTGTCGGGGTCCCACTGATAGGTCCGTTCGTAGTATAAAGCGGCTATCGTGTAGTCCCCGAAATGTTCATGAATTCCACCAGCCTTAAATGCCGCATCATCAATCTTGTCGCTGGCAGGATGCTTCCTTATCAGTTGATTGTATTTATCCAGGGCCAGCCGCAGCAGGTTCTCGTTGTAAATAACCACTAAACCTTTAGCCCGTTTTTCAAGCCGCACCGCTTCCATATACATTAGTTCCGCTTCGGGAATCATAGTGCTCGCTCTCAAATTAGGCCCCGCTGTGATGGCCTCAATGATGTAGTTATATTGCGGGATAGCATCTAACGCCGCCAGCTCTTTTTTAGCCCACTTCAATTTCATATTGTTGCCCGTCCTGGTATAGTAGTCTACCAGCAATTTAAGACCCTGCCGATACGCCTGCCGATTGACTGCCATCTCTTCGATAATATCGGTCTCGCTGCCCACCTCCATCCTAATCACTACAGCAGACCTGATTTGAGCCGGCAAAAGCTGGCTTCTGCCGCTGTCAACTCCATGGCAGCCAACCAATACGTTCACTAAGACTATAAGCGCTGCCGTCAAAATTGTCCTTGCCATAATGGCCTCCTTTCAATCTTGAACTCAATTTTACAGATACCGGATGGTTAAATGGTAATTGGTTAAATAGTTATCACTCACCGATTACCATTCACCAGTTACCAATTACCAATCAAACGCCTGCCCGTCAAGAATAAACTCTTAAAAAAATATTCAGCGATGTCGGCCCTTTCGTTTCACCCCTCACAGGCCGACTTTATTCGTTCTGGGCAAGACAGCCGCTCAAAACCACAGCCGGCATTTTAGCAGCAATACCCCCCAATTTCTACAACTTTTGCC
>DAOVNI010000155.1 GCA_030630315.1 Phycisphaerae bacterium
ATGAAGACGTCAAGCTGCTTTGTGAATATATCGCGGAAAACCACTCCGACAGTGATTTCGCTATAAAGGCGCGAGCGTCGGTGGCAGGGGCGGATATTCTGTTGGGCAATGACGCAGCGGCACAGGCGGGCGTTGATGCGTTAATCAGAGATTTTGCAGAAGACCCTGAGTTGGCCGGGATGCTATGCAAACTTGGCAATATCGGCTGGGAAGGCGGAAAATACGACAGGGCCGCCGAGCTCTATCAATACGTTATCGACAACTGGCCCAAGACCGAGCATGAAATGCGGGCAAAAACGGGCATAGCAAAGTTAAATATCTCGCTTGGAAATGACGCTGCGGTTGAGGCAACTATTGACAGCTTAATTGCCGATTTTAACGACCATCCGGCTTTGCCCGAAATGGTTATAGAAATAGGGCTGAGATATTACGGCAAGGCCCACTACAGTGAAGCCGACGGCAATGATGAACAGGCGGCGCAGCATTATCTAAAAGCAATAGCTGTATGGGAAAGGGTGCTTGCGGAGTTTTCGCCTTCGGCGAGCTATACGCCGCGGGCTTACTACATATCCGCTGTTGTCTACAGCCAGGAATTACGCCGGTACGCCGATGGCATAGTGTGTTACAGCGCGGTTGTTGATAACTGGCCGGATTACGAGTATGCTTGGCACGCGCAGTACTTTGTTGGTATGTATTACGAGAGATTATTAAAATCAGGCGGCATTGAAGAATCAGAAGCCCTGCCGAAAATAGAGCAGGCTTATAAGGCGGTTGTTGAAAATTATCCAAACTCCCGTTCGGCGCCGCGGGCGTTACTGAAACTGGCCGGGTCCGCTTTGCGTACCGCACAATGGTCCCAGGCCGCTGCGTATCTGGAACAGTTCCTCGATAAGTACCCCGACAACCCGCGAGTGCCGGATGTATTATACGACCTGGCGCGAGCCTACGAACAAATGGGGGAATTAGAGCTGGCCTCAAACGTGTATCGGTGGTTTATGGATATGACCGACCCGAACGACTGCCGTCTTAAAACCGTACAGGCCAAGCTTAATGAGCTGGAGGGCCAGAACAAATGAGGACGAAACCGCGAATCGGCTTACTGACGTGTTTGTTATTATGGATTTTTACAGCATCGGTTATGGCTTGCTGTGACCCACCGTGCACCGGCTGCAAGACATGTGAAGCGGGAGTATGTGTTACCGACGACGACAACTGCCACACTTGCAAAGAATGCATTTCGATCAGCAGCACGCACGGCGAATGTCAGTACAGAAACGGCTATAACTGCATGACCACTTCGGATTGTACTGGTGAATGTGAGAGCTGTGTCAGCTGCTCGTGCGAAGACGACCCGAGCAAGTGCACCGGTGAATGTCATAATGGCTGTTCGGGCGGTAACTGCGTAGACGATGAGAGTAAATGCCCGGGTGAATGTGACACCTGTGATGACGGCACCTGCACCGACCATGATTATGAGTGTAATTGGAGACTTTGTGAGACTTGCAATGATGGAGAGTGTGAAGATAGGTGTCCAGCCCTTGGAAAATATTGTAATTATGATACAGGTATGTGTGAAGTATGTGTATATAATTTTCATTGTGAATTATGTGAAGAGTGTATCCATCACAAATGTGTACATCCCTGTGATGATTGCGTGTACCCAAAGTATTGTGGTTACGCATGTGACTGTGTGGAGTGCTATTATGGGGAAGAGGAGGACACTACGACATGCAGTACTACGCAGAGCTATACTGAATGCGACTGTTCGATAAATATCTTCAATCCATGTTCTTCGAACGAAGAGTCAGTAGTATATAGTGGCAATTCTCTTAAGTCCTGTACAGGGCCCGATTGTGACCCTGTCAATGTGCTGTGTTATACAACATACCAAACGTGTAGAACCTCCGGAGATTATCAGCCTTTGAAGTGGTGTGGAGGCGATCTTGTGCCACCCACTTGTGTACTTGACCTTTCCGCACCCGTACCCGGTCCCGGTTGCTGGACTTGTGTTAACTCGTTCGAGTCTGGATTCCCAACATATGAATCTCAAGGCGACTGCCCCATTGAGGACTGGCCGGAATAGATAAGATTACTTTTGAAGGAGTACTTTTTATATTAAAATATTAAAGACATTTGAGTGACTTGAAACGAATTACAAAAAGTTCTTGTTGATAAGGAGTAATAACGATGAAAAAAAGAATATTGAACAAAACAAAACTTTGTACAGTTGTCCTGCTTACCTTATTAAACTTTGTTGTTGAAGGTTTGGGGAATAATACTGAAAAAAACTTTCAGCCGGTCCCTCCTGACCAGATGTCTGATATCTTAACGATGATATCTAATGTAACACAGAGTAATTACGATAAAATTAAGATATGGCAGGGAAAAGTAGATGCTACAATAGGGATAATATATGAAGGAACTGAAGCGGAGCGTGTGTTTAAGAATAAAACAGATGGCGTAGGGCAAGTCCCCAAGAAAGTAAAAAGATTGGTAGAAACTACAGTTGAATTTGCTGTGAATTCTGAAAAGGGATTGTTTTTTGATAAGAAGTTTTATCGGAGTCCGGTGAGGTACATAGACCCAAATAGCGGAAGAGTGCTTGGTACGAAGTCGATTGTTGGCAGTACTACAACGATTGCTACCCCTGAATATCGGATTACTAACGTTCCTTTCATAAAGCGTAAAGATGTAATTATAACTCGCAAAGCTGTTAAAGAAAAAAGAGCTTTCACAGAAGGCTATCCAACATACAGAAAAGATATTTTTGACCCGAGAATTGAGGCAATAGATGGGAGGGCATTCCGCGGATCTTTTCTTTTCCTAATTAATTATATTGAAAAACATGGCGAATTTCGTATTGATGGGCAGTCTTTGCGTATAGAAAAACGTGTGGCTGGAACCACAACTGAATATCGAATGGAAATTCCATCCCCCCAGAAAAATCCTGGAGAATTTGTATTTACGACAATGATATTTAACAGCGATAAGGGTTTTAATATTACATTGAGTGAAACACGTACTGCGGACGGTAAATTGTACCAAAAGGCGATTTGGGAATATGAGGCAATTAATGGTGTTTATCTGCCGACAAGAAAAATGATTCAAACTTTTGCAGGAGAAAATGCGGTTCTCGATAATGAAAGAGAATGTATTTATACTAATTTGAAATTAAACCAGGCCATTCCAGAAGAAACTTTTACTTACAAAAATCTCGGCTTGAAAAATGGCGATAAGTTCATAGACAAGATTCTGAATAAAGAGTACACCTATCAAGACGAAGAACTCATTCCGGCAAGCTCTGGTTCGTCCTATATGCTTAAACAGACCAATCCCATTAAAAACTTGAATAAGCATTGTAAACATTGCAGGCATAAATGGGAACGCTTAATCATATTGGCCTCACGCTGGCTGGACGGTTGATAGCGTTAAGCAATTAAGCATTGGTTTTGAGTTGAAGGTCCGCGAGCAAAAAACTTTCAGCGATTTTGCGTTTAGATCGTATTTGCAGCAACGGCCGGAATAGCTATTGCCCGCCTTATCCTGCTGCTAACGAAAAGGCAAGCAGCCGCGGAAAATCTCGTGCTACGTAGCTCTCTTTCGCAGAGTAGTAAGTCTCATATAAACAATCCACAGTCTTGTCCGTAAAATGCCTTTCGCAACCCGCAGATTCAGGTCCTCTTTGCACCGCCTGGCTACTACCGCCATCATAACCAGATGCGCCGCGCACAATCCGAGAGCGCAAAAAGTAAGTTCTACCCGGTAATTTTGTCGGTATTCTTTAGCCAGAATAGTCCACAGGTAATAAAACACAACCGCCGCATTCGCCAGCACGAGCAGCACATCTTCCTTGTGAGCTTTGACCTTTTTTACCAGTTCGTAGAGCATCGGCAGCACAAGGTAAACCCCAAAAAATGCCCCGAGCCAGGCCAGGGCAATAGGCATCTGCTTTGGCATCTGCTCAAGGACACCTTCAGCTCCTTTTACCATCTCCGGCCGATAGAACTTTTCAAACCACCCCGTGTACAGCGCAAATGTCCCCGCAAATGCAAGCAAATTCACAGCTCGCCACTTCCGATAGTATGCACACAGCATCGCGCCAACACCTAACATCAGCGCATAACTGAACAAGGCCGTGGGGCGATTCTCTCCGGTCGAAACTATCACCGGCGTCAAAAACCCGCCAAGCAAAGATAGAAACGCAATCACAAGCTCGTTCAGGCCCACCGCGCAAAGCATCGCTGCCGCTGTAACAAGTATCGCAAGAATGTAAGCCCATGTTGAACTAATCAAATCGTAATACGGATAAGCTGCAAAAACCGCCAGATAAAGTATCACAAACCCCAAGGCCGTTACACCTTTAGCCACAATGCCGTAACCGCGTCGACGCGTTACCTCGCCTATCACCAGCGCAACAAGGCCTCCAAAAGCGGCTATAACCACTCTGCCCAGCGGGCCTATCCACTCATTGTCGTAAGCATACTTAAGGAAAAAGCCCACTCCAACAAACACCGCAATCACGCCGGCAATAAGAATCCACTTCGTGCCGATCCGCTCTTCAAACGTACCGGCCTTCTTAACTACCCCCACCTTCTCCACCTCTTTAACTCCTGCCGCTGCAACAATCTCTGCCAGCCGCTCCCCTTTAGTTACCTCAACCGGCTTTTCGGGTACCGCCGCCGGCCTTGCAGCCTCTTCGGCTTTTACCACTCTCTCCACCCTCTCC
>DAOVNI010000265.1 GCA_030630315.1 Phycisphaerae bacterium
GGGCAAGCAAGGGATGACAAGGAGGGAGTTTTAATTTCCAATTTACAATTGCTACTCCGGGATTTACAATCGTGCGATTGAGAAAAGACGAACCCCCAGGATAAACCTGGGGGCTAAATATGAGATTGCCACGGCCTGCTTTGCAGGCCTCGCAATGACTAATTCGAGGTTGGAAGATGGATGTACTCTTAATCGGCAGCGGCGGGCGGGAGCATTCGATTGCGTGGAAGCTGGCTCAGTCGAAAGACCTGGGTAAGCTCTATATCGCGCCGGGTAACGCGGGGACAGGGCAGTGTGGAGAAAATGTCCCTATCGGGGCTGACGATATAGATGGGCTGGTGGACTTTGCAAAACAAAATGATATAGGCCTTGTCGTGGTCGGGCCGGAAGACCCGCTGGCAGCAGGAATTGTTGATACATTTGAAGCGGCCGGCATAAAGGCGTTCGGGCCGAGCGCAGGAGCGGCACAACTCGAAGCGGACAAGGCATTCGCAAAACAACTGATGCGCTCAAGTGCCATCTCGACCGCTGAGGGCAGAGTGTTCGAGCGATTCAAAGATGCCAAAACGTACATCGCAAGCAGAGACGAAGCGGTGGTGGTAAAGGCGGCAGGGCTTGCAAAGGGTAAAGGTGTCTTTGTGTGCGATGACCCTGCGGACGGTATTTTAGCTGCTGAAAAGATAATGTGCGATAAGATATTCGGCCCGGCGGGCGACAAAATCATCGTCGAAGATAAGCTGCTCGGTGAAGAGACATCGATACTGGCTTTTGTGGACGGTCGAACTATTTACGTTATGGAATCATCGCAGGACCACAAGCCCATCGGCGATGGTGACACGGGGCCTAACACCGGCGGAATGGGCGCTTACAGCCCGGCGCCGGTGGTTACTGAGGCGTTGATGGACAGAATCGCGGGCGAAATTTTAGTGCCGGTGGTGGATGGTATGAATCGGAACGGCACGCCGTATAAGGGTGTATTGTATGCAGGGCTTATGATTACCGGCGGCGGCCCGAGGGTGCTGGAATTTAACGTTCGCTTCGGCGACCCGGAAACGCAGCCGATTTTAATGCGGCTGAAAAGTGATTTGCTGGAAGTTTGTCTGGCAGTCTGTGACGGCAAGCTGGATGGGGTCACGCTCGAATGGGACCGGCGGCCGGCGGTTTGTGTGGTGATGGCTTCAGGCGGTTATCCGGGCGCTTACGAAAAGGGCAAAAGAATAACCGGCGTGGAGGAGGCCGAGCAGCTCAAAGACGTTGTTGTATTCCACGCAGGCACCAGAAGCCAGGATGGAGATTTAGTTACTAACGGGGGCAGAGTGCTGGGCGTAACCGCTCTGGGGGAGCAAATAGCGGACGCCAAGGCAAGAGCGTACAAAGCTGTGGATAAAATAAAGTTCGACGGTGCTTATTGCCGAGGAGATATTGCAGATAAGGCGATAAGAAAATGATTATTGTACTGCGAACTCAAAATTCTCTGTGTTCTCTATGGCTCAACCCAAAACTAAAAACTCGAAACTAAAAACTAAAATACGCAAGCTTGCCGGAGTTTTGATTCCGGCGTTTTGTTTATGGCTTGTTTTTGTGCTGATAGGCCGGGCCCTGCGTCATATCGCCATAGGACAGATTGCCGAGCTGACCAATACAAAAATCAAAACCAAATCAGTTAAGTTCAGCTTTGACGGCTCGGTCGTTATTGAGAAGCTTGTAATCAGCCCTTACCAGGAACAGAAATACGATGACGCCATACTCAAAGCCGAGAGGGTATATGCTCGCTTCGGGATAGGCAGCTTATTGCTGCTGCACCCCCGGCTGAAAAAAATAAGTGTTACTGATTTTGTTGTCGACGCCCAGTATGATTTGGACACGGGCCGATGGAATGTAGCTGCGCTTAAAATCAAGGTTCCTAAGAGTGGCTCCGAGAAAATGCCCGTTGTTCACCTTGAAGGCGGCACACTGCAATATAGTAAGATATCAAACGGCAAGGTAAAGGTTGCCGTCTCAGTACCTCTTAAGGCAAGATTTGAGTTTGATGAAGAAACTCAAGACGGTTACAACTTTGAAATAACAACAGCTACAATGGCCAGCGGTTTCGGGAAGAGCCATTTGACCGGCCATTGGAAGCCGGGCAGGATTACAATTGCCGGCGGAATTTCGTCTGCGGATGTCCCTGCGCTCGAGATGACATGGATAATAGACGTCTTAGCCGCCGAGTTCCAGTATAACCAGAGCAATAATTATTCACTGGAACTTACAATAAAGGATTTGCAATCCAAAAGTAGTCCCTCGCTGGACAAATTTGCATCAGTCGGGCCGTCGTTTTTTAACAAGTCCGGCACATTTACCGCTTTGCAAAGATTTTTTAACCAGTACCGTCCCCGTGGGCAGGTTGACATTAAGCTCGAAACATCGGGCAATTTAGGCCGACTAAGCGAGAGTACATTAGCGGGCAAAGTCTATTGTAAGGACGTTTCGATTTGCGACCGCAAATTTCCCTACGTGATAGAGCACCTGATTGGCGAGGTAGATTTTACGGAGAGAGGTTTTGAATTGAAAAATCTAACGGGCCGGCACAATGACGTCAATTTAGCTCTCAATGGATGGTCTGAAGATTTCGGCCCGGACTGGCAGTACCAAATCCAGATTACGAGTGACAATATAGCTCTGGATAATGACCTGTATGATGTGTTAAGCACGGAACAGAAGGAATTCTGGTCGGCTTTCTCTCCGAGCGGCGTTGCGGCGATAGACTACCGTCTCTATCGGCAGTCAGAAACGGATAAAGGGCGCATCCTGGGGGTTAAACTATTTGGCGCCGAAGCTACATACCGCCGGTTTCCTTATCCTTTGAAAAATCTTACAGGCGAGCTCTTTTTCGATGACGAGCGCATAGTTGTTTCGGACTTAGTTTCGCAATTAAACGAGCGCAAAATAACCTTGAACGGCAAGGTGACAGAGCGCAATACCGA
>DAOVNI010000142.1 GCA_030630315.1 Phycisphaerae bacterium
TATTATCGCTCAGGCAGGTTAGAATTTTTCTTCTCTGTTGACAAAAACTACCCCCATCCTGAGCTTGCGAGAGTTTTTTCATCGACTCTGCGCGTACTGTCACCGCAATGGCCGAACGTGTCACGGCGGTCTGCCAAAATAGTGGGAAAAAGTGGTTTTTGGACGTATGTGCTCGACTTTTTGGCGGTTTTTCCGGCACGGTATGCTGAACCTGCTGGAATTATCTTGAAATTGAGATGAAAGTTTTGTATTATGGAATTTGAATTGTACAACAGTGTCTCAAAAACAGTGTCAAAGCGTGCAGGAACACCCTTTATGAAGTTAAATGGGAACCCCGAGTCATATGGGAAATATCGGTTAAGGATAAAGAAATGAAGAAGAAAGGTTTTACATTAGTTGAGCTTCTGGTCGTAATCGCCATTATTGCGCTTTTAATGGCAATCTTGATGCCGGCCCTTTCTCGGGCAAGGAAACAGGCAAAAGCGGTCGTCTGTCGGAGCAATCTGCGGCAGATTGGTCTCGGTCTCATGCTTTACGCCGACGACTGCGAGTATTATCCCGCGGGTGTGGGCGGACCCGAGACCGGCCCGCTGTTTGAAGCCTGGCTTTGGCCGGCCTTGGTGCGGGCCTACATGGGGGGGCCGCAAAACAAGAATGTGGAGGTGTTCAAATGCCCGTCGGCGCCGGCCTCGGCGCAATGGGTGGTAAAATTCGGGAGCGGCAATCCGGCCGCCTACGGCTATCTCGAGAACGAAGTTCCTTTGAGGATGGGCAGCGGCAGCTTCATGAGCTACGGTTACAACGCCTGGGGTTCGGTAGCCTCGAAGCCGAATCCCCTGGGGCTGGGTGCCTATAGTAATCTCCGCAAGACGAAGCTCAGCGACGTGGTCAGGCCGACCGACTGCATCGCAATCGGGGACAGCAACTGGGACCTTGAGAAGAAGGGCGACCGCGATTGGAGCGGCTTCATTGGAATGTACGCCGAACGGCAGTGGCCACTCGACCTTCATAATTTGCGGGCCAACATCCTGTTCTGCGACGGCCATGTGCAGCCGCTCAAACATCCGGCCTTTGTGTCACAACTGAATCCCGGCGGCACGGCGACCTCGCCCGCTGCTCCCAACCGTCTTTGGAACATTGACAACGCCGTTCATTAACTGACGCGGGGAACAATTACACCTGGGAAAATGAAGTCTATACGACATCTCCTTCGGAGGCATACGTGGCCGAGTGTAACTGCTGGCTTCTCGTCTCCATTGGCGACCACTCATTCAAAACGGAGATAAGAGAATTAAAAGAAATCCTCTATATGATAGGCAATCACAAAGCGTTGGAATCTTTCCAGAATGTTATATGGATAACGTCAATTTATATGAATACAGGCAAATTCTGGACGAATACACTGATGGATTATTACGGTGCCGAAAAGCTGCGATTGTGTCCGGAGGCGGCTAAGGCTCCTGTCAATGGTACGCCCATGGGTCATCAAGGTAATCTGGATAAAGTTATGTATGGTAGGCCTTACGCGGCCTAGTGGCATATGAATGAGACAGGTGAAAACGCCGGAGTGGAGTTCCTTGGCAGCTACGGGACAAACGCCTGGGCACATGACGGCAGGCCTCAACCCGGAGTGCTGACCTGGGGTCCCGAGGATCTGCACTGGGGCAAGATGTCAGAAGGCAGTTGGGAGATTCCTCTCATGCTTGACTGCGTCTGGATCGCCGGGTATCCGCTTGACACAGATACCCCCTTTACTGAGGCCGAATACGAGTATTGGTCAACGGACCCATCCAAAGCATGGAGCCTAATCAGTGGTAACAGGCAGATGAACAGGTTCTGTGTTGACCGTCATGATCACCTTATAAATGCTGTGTTCATGGACGGAAGCACCAGGTCAGTTCATGTTGAAGAATTGTGGCAATTGAAGTGGCACAGGAAGTTTAAGACAAAAAGTGATATTGAAATTGAATGGTAGCGATATTCACGCTCCCGACCCGGCTTGGAAGTGGATGGAAAACTTCAAAGAGTAATAGAAACTGATGTCATTCCATAAGCTCTATACCGCCAGCAATCTTCCTTCAAATGGCTTTTTCAGATTAATTATTCTCAGCGCATGTTCCGGAATGCAAACGAGTGGGAAGAGTTCTTTAGACAAGCCGGTATTGATGCCTGTGATTGAAAGCGGGTGGTGGCAGCCGGCGGCCGAGCCGGGGGTACCAGGTATTCAGCCGAGTGCCCCCACGTAGTCTATAAGCAAGATTCGGGACTGTATTACCTCTTCCGCACACAGAAATACGGCAGGGACAATGTAAGCTCCATATATGCTTCTGCTGACCCGCTGAATTTCGGTGTTAATGACGACCGTTATTTCCTCGGCACGTTGGCCGCAGCAGCACCTGAGATTGTCAAATATAATGGTCAGTACTACATCGCAGCCCTTTTGCCAGGCCTTAAGGGTATCAGGGTCGCAAAGTTAAAATGGGCTGGTCCGTAGCAAAATCTCTATAATACTTGCGATTTTCCCAGATTTTGTTTTAATTTCTGGCAGAAACCGGCCATAATTGAGCACAGAATTCCACTTCGGCTGGTATTCACGTTAGCAGGTGTATTAAAGCTGTTAATGTCGTCGAGTTTTGGCATAATGGATAAATTGGAATATTTTAATGAAAGGGCGGAACTATGAAGAAAACAATTTTTACGATGCTGGCGGTTCTGGCGGTATCAGGTGTGGTACTGAGTGGCTGTAAGAGCAAGGAGCCGGAACCTGAGCCGGAAGTCGAGCCGGAAGTAAAGCCGGAAGGAAAGCCGGTAGTAGAACCTGCAGCCGGTAAAACAGCACCGGCATTTACGCTAAACAGCTTTGACGGCACAGCGATAAGCCTTTCCGACTACAAGGGCAAAATTGTGGTGCTGGAGTGGCTCAATTACGAGTGTCCGTATGTCAGATACCATTACGAGAAGAAAAATACGATGATAGAGCTTGCGGACAAATACAAAGCTGAAAATGTCATCTGGCTGGCGGTAAACAGTACAAAGCATTTAACCCCGGAAACGGACAAAGAGTTTGCAGACAAGCATGAACTCGATTATCCGATACTCAGTGACAGCTCAGGTGTGGTGGGCCTGGCCTACGGCGCAAAGACAACGCCCCATATATTCATCATCGACACCGACGGCAATATTGCCTACGACGGCGGAATTGATAATGCGCCATTTGGCGACCCACCCGAAGGAGAAGTGCCTATTAACTACGTTGACAAGGCCCTGACTGAGCTGATTGGCGGCAGGACGGTAAGCACATCGAAAACCAAGCCCTATGGCCGTTCTGTAAAGTACGCTAATTAGTTCGGGTTCCCGAACCCGTGAAATGGGGCCCTCTATTGAAGCTATACGTTTTGTAGGACCTCGTTATATCCTGCACACAAGATAAACCGAGCCAACATTGCCGGCCCCGTTAGTCCATCTCTGCTTCCATTTACATGGTTGACAAGCAAGGCGCCAGGGTTTACAGAAGATGTTTAGTTTGGTTTTCGTCATCACAGATGGGAAAATCCAAATAAACAGTTGCATTTATCAAGCAAGTATGGTATATTTGTTGAAATAGAAGCTCGATAACGTCGTTGAGCTAAACAAATTCGGGAAATATCAGATTAATTTGGAAAGGAGCGGTCATGATTAATTCCAGAGGTTTCAAAAATGCTGTTGCTGCAGGAATGGTGGTCCTGTTAGCTGCCGGGAGTGTATGGGCAAGAAATCCGGCAAAACCACGCAGGGATGGGCTATTACGGATAGTGCCGGCCAAGAGTTTGTTCTGTGTGCGCATAAACAACCTTGACAGTACCCTGGCGGGTGCCAAAGAATTCTTGACGGACATTGCGCCTGAACCTTTCGACGCCAAGGCGATGGTACGTTCCGGATTGGCGGAGCTGCTCGGCGATAAAGCATTAAAAGGCGTAAACACGAGAGGGAAGTTTGCAATTTTTGGTGTAAACGTTCCAGGTGAGTCGGCGGGGCGCGGTCCCATGGGCAACATTTTCATCGGTGCTTTGATGCCGGTCAGGAACTACGATAAGTTCATCTCACAGAACCCTGACTGCAGCGAGCCTGACGACCAGGGTATTTCGACAATCACGGTTGACGGCCGGGACCGGGTTCTGGTGACGAAGTTCCGTCGGCTTGCCCTGCTTTGCCCGCCAGAGGCCCGCGACAAACTGGTCCGGGTCAAGAAATTGATGGGTGCGAGAAGACGGGGCCTGGTCAACGCCCTCGATGAGAATGAGAGAGAACTGGCTACGACGTCACCAGTATGGCTTTATCTAAACGTGCAGGAGGGGTCAAAGCTGATCGGACCAATGGTTTTCGCTCAGCTTGAACAGATGAAAGCTGCACTGCAGAGCGTGAAAGAAAGCGGCCAGGGCGCGATAGGCGACCCTGCCGCCATCGTTAGTTTTTACGCCGGCATGTTCAAGATGCTGATAGATGGAACCGGCCACGTCACGGTTGGACTTTCGCCCACGTCCGACGTGTGCCTCGTGACTGTCGGTATGAAGGCTGTGCCTGAAACGGAGATGGCCGCGATGCTTACCGCACCGGCAGGTGGGGACCTCAAGAATCTGTTAGGTTATCTCGATGACGGCGCAATGATGAATTTGGGCTGTAAGGTCAACCGTGAGAGTGGGAAGATGCTTTATATGAAACTTATTGAACTGATACCCCTTATGACCACCGACGGTATACCCGAGGCGGACCTGGAAAAATTGAAAAAGCTCACGGCCAAAAGCTTCGATGCCATAGGTGATTCACTGGCCTTTTCGTTTGCAACCGGCGACAAAAACTCTGCACCTTTCTCCATAAAATACGTCATCAAAGTCAGGGATAAAAAGGCGTTTGAACAAGTGATTGAAGAGGAGCTGGAGATGATGCGTGAAGGCGCCCTTGACAAGCTTTATAAAGGGTTGGGCATGGAGATGGATGTCAAGGTTGAACGTGATGCCGGCACTTATAAAGGGGTCAGCATCGACGCGGCTAAAGTGGTATTCAAGATGGGTGATGAGGATTCGCCGCA
>DAOVNI010000004.1 GCA_030630315.1 Phycisphaerae bacterium
GCCATCGGCGCAGCAGTCCAGGCCTGCAATCAGGCGGGGATTGATATCGAAACCGACAAGTCGGCCGACGGAATAGACCGCAGCAGATTAGGGATTTATCTGGGAGCCGGTGAAGGCTCTGTTGACAATGACGTATTCTTCGGCGCTATCGTGGAAGCGTGGGACACAGACAAAAGCGAAATGGACTGGGGGCGGTGGGCAGAGGTAGCTCTCAGCAGGATGAGCCCGATGCGTGAGCTTGAGCAGGAGCCGAATATGCCGGCTGCTCATATCGCAATGCTCACGGGCGCACGCGGGCCGACAAGAAGCTGTCTGACCGCCTGTGCAGCGAGCACTCAGGCCGTCGGCGAAGCAATGATGATAATCCGCAGAGGCAATGCAGACGCAATGATTGCAGGCGGTGCGCATTCGATGATACACCCGTTAGGTCTTACAGGCTTCAACCGTCTTACCGCCATATCGACAAGAAACGAAAGTCCCGAGACAGCATCAAGGCCGTTCTCAGCCGGCAGGGACGGTTTCATCCTCGGTGAAGGGGCAGCGATGTTAATTCTCGAATCGCAGAATTCAGCCAAAAAGAGAGGCGTAGAAATCTTGGCCGAACTCATCGGCTACGGCAGCAGTTCCGATGCATTCAGGGTTACTGATATGCACGAGCAAGGCAGAGGTGCAATACAGGCGATAACTGCGGCACTTGCCGATGCCGGCATTAGCGAAAGGCAAGTAGATTACATAAATACGCACGGCACAAGCACAATCGAGAACGACTCGATAGAGACCAGGGCTATCAAAGCGGTCTTCAAAGAAGAGGCGAAAAATATTCCTGCCAGCAGTGTCAAGAGTATGTTTGGACATTTAATCGGGGCGGCAGGGGCGGCTGAATTGATTACGTGCGTTCTGGCAATACGAGACAATATCGTTCCGCCGACAACGAATCTAAACGACCCTGACCCTGAGCTTGACCTGGATTACGTACCTAATGAGCCGAGAAAAATGCCGGTTGATGTCGCGATGAACGAGTCTTTCGGATTCGGCGGACAGAATAACGTGGTAATCATAAAAAGATACGAATAGAATTAAAAAGTAATATGATCGATATTAAAGAGATACGCGAGAATCCACAGAAGTTTAAAGATGCAGCCAAAGTCAAGGGCTTTGACGTGGACATCGACCATTTGCTGGTCATAAATGCCGAGCTTCAAGAGAACAAGAAAAAATTACAGTATATTGCTACCGAGAAAAACAAGCTCGGCAAATCAATACCGAACCTAACGGGGGACGAAAGAAATTCGGCTATAGGCAAGCTAAGCATACATAAAAAGAATGAAGCGAAACTTCAAGAACAAATAAAGGAGCTTCAGCCGGAATTTGATGAATTGATGTTGCTTGTGCCTCAGCCGGCCGATGATGATGTGCCCTTCGGCGAAGATGATACTCAAAATGTTGAAATAAGAAGAGAGGGGAAGGTAAGACAATTCGATTTTGAGCCGAAAGACCACGTGCAATTGGGTTTGGCTCTGGGCATTATAGATATCGAACGAGGCGTTAAATTAGCGGGGACGAGAAACTATATATTAAAGGGCGACGGGGCACTATTACATTGGGCGGTTCTGCGGTTCGCTATGGACTTTATGGTTGATAAAGGATATGTCCCGTTCTCGGTGCCGGTACTTATGAAAGATGAGGCAATGACAGGCACCGGTTTTTTCCCCGGCTCCGAAGACCAAACATACCGAACGCAAAAAGACCGGCTCAATCTGGCAGGGACCGCCGAAGTGCCGTTGACGGCTTACCACTCAGGTGAGATATTAAGGGCCGAAGAGCTGCCGTTAAAATATGTGGCGCTGTCAAACTGCTTTAGGCGCGAAGCGGGCGCTGCAGGCAAAGATACGTATGGGCTTTACAGAATCCATCAGTTCGACAAGATTGAGCAGGTGGTTATCTGTAAAAACAGCGTTGAAGAAAGCAACAGATTCCACGCTGAGATTCTGGCCAACGCTGAGGCGGTAATGCAGGCACTGGAGCTGCCCTACCGCGTTGCCAATGTTTGCACCGGCGATTTGGGCAGAGGTCAGGCCAAAAAATTCGACATAGAGGCCTGGATGCCCTCGCGAAACAACTACTGCGAAACGCACAGTGCAAGCAAACTCTACGAGTTTCAGGCGAGAAGATTAAACCTTCGATACAAAGACCCTGCGACAAAGAAAAGTGTTTTCTGTCATACTCTAAACAATACAGTAATTGCAAGCCCTCGAATACTTATACCAATTCTGGAACTCTACCAGAACGCCGATGGCTCGATAACCATACCAAAAGTCCTCCGCCCATATATTTACCCCGTTAGAGATCGCATAACAAAAAAATAATGGGCAAAAACCTAAAATTTCCAACAAGCTGAACGGCAAAGAAAAGCTTGTCCCCGCGAAAGCGGGGAACCAACAGTAGGGTGGGGCTTGCCCCACCATTAATTTCTGTTCCCTTGTATGTTGACATCAGTCATGGTTAATAATAGTCTCATTGGTAACCCTGGTGTTGGCGAGGCGAGCGTAGCGAGCCGAGCCAACACCAGTCGGCGACGAGAGATCGGTCGTGCCCAGGTCCGCGAGGCCGTCACGGTCTGTGCAAAAGTAGGTATTGGAAGAAAGGCGGGGCATAAATAAGCGTGTTTTCATGCATATTTTTAGTAAAACTGCCTCGGAAAAGAGATTTCTTGGCAGTTCAGGGCGAATGTGGTAAGATTTCGATGTCGTACGGAGAAAATTATGTTTGTTAAGTGTTTAAATGGGAAATGTCAGTTGAAAAGGGGTCATCGTTTTATTATCAATAGGACAAGGGAGCCTGATTATGCTTACCGGTAAAGTCAAGCGTACAGCTTTTGTGATTTTGCTGTTATGTGTGTTTCTGTGGCCATATTGTTTTTGCATGTCCTCTACTGATTCAAACCGCGGGGAGTTCCTTCCTGGAACGGACGATCCAAATCTATCTGAATTAGCAAACTCTGAACGCATCAGGGATGATTATGAAACCAAGAAAACGTCCATAGCAGAAAGCGAGATTATTGTCAGGGTATTTGAAGACTGGAGAGATCATGACGGTGGCTATATTGTCAAAAAAGGCCCACTAATTATTGGTCCAACAGACGGGGTCGATCTGAGCCAATTCGATATTGAGCCCGGGGTTTTATTTCTGATAAGCGGTTTCGATCAGACAAACGATGCCTTAAAGGAGATCTTGGGCAGTTTTGTTTTTGCGGGAATCGGTGGCAAAACACAATTGGGGCTTGAATCTTTTTTGCGTGGCAAAAGCCTGCGTGGCTCGGCAACGATAAGAGATGCAGTAGGTGTACCTATGTCCGGCGCGAAGGTCAGGCTTCATTTGGCCAAACACAAGGGGCCTGTAATGATAGAGCTTTGCGACGTTAGGCTTGATTCTCAGGGGCGGATGCTCAATCCACTATGCAGCGTTGACAAGTGCCAGATAGTGTTGACGGCTTCGCATCCTGACTGGGCGGACGGTCTTGAGACAACCGTGCCTTATTTCGGGAATATGGAGCACAGGTATGCACCTGTGATACGAAACGACAACGGATTTGCAGACCGTGGAATATGGGGGCGCGTTTCAGACCCAAACGGCGCACCTATCCCTGGTGCTAAGATACATAATACGTCTGTCATGTCGGTATGGGGCTCTCATATTCGGACGCAAAACTGCACGATATATACCGACGCTGACGGACGGTTTTATTATTACCCGATAGTCAAAAAGAGCAATCTTGGCACCGAAGTTCCGTACGACAGCAAGTATTATGTCGAAATAACCGCTCCGCCGAAATACGATCTGGTCGGATACCGCGGCAATATACTGAACGGCCGAGAAAGTAACATCAGTCTTGAGCGTGGCGATGCGTTCAAGACGCTGGTTTTCACCGACGCCAATGGCCCTGTCACGGATTCGGAAAGACTCAGCAGGATAAGGCTTCATTTGGTCAACGAAAAAGGCGGTTATGAACCGGTCGAGTTTGCCTGTTGGAAGGACGGGACATATCTGCGATATGGTAAGTATGTTGCCAAAGGTTACTGGGGCAGGGAGAGTTTTGATTTTGAGACTATGTTTGTGACGGCAGACAGCCCCGATGAGCTTGTATTCGTGCCGGAAAGACCTTACGAGAACATTCCGGAAAACATTGTGACATATCATGGCAGGGTCATCGACGGGATAACCGGTAAAGGTATGGCGGGTGTTTTTGTTGTCACTGCAGACTGGACTAAGCGTGATTTTGCCGACATAACCGACGAGCAATGGTCAGCGATCGAGAATCTTGGGGACGAACCCGAACCGGATGACGAGGCTTTTCTGCCTTTCCGCAAGAAGTGGAGCGTATTCCACGAACCTGTGAGCCCTCCTTTCAAAGTCCTTGTTCGCAGCAACGAAGAAGGGTATTTCAATTTTGCCTGGTTCAAAAAAGACCATATCGAGTTTGTGGTGGCATTTGCGAGGGGGTACCTAACAGATAAGCGACTGATCGATAGTATGAGCCGAGAAACGAAATATCCACCTGATGAGAATAATGCGATTTATATCCCGGATATGAGGATGTACCAAAGTGGTGTTTTAAGATTCTCGCCAGTGGTGGATATACCCAAGCTCGACCTTCGGATCAGGCCTGATTTTCGCGTTACCGAGGGTATGAGCTGGTCGGAAGATTTTATTGACTGGTACAGAAGCCACAGATTCAGCCTTGCCGAGAGGAATTTACGCAAGCACGAGTCGGTCGAGATGCTTGTTCCTGCGGGAATTGATTTTCGTTTGCGGATGAAGATTGCTGACGAAGGCAGAGCAGGTGATCCATGGTGGTGCGGCAGGTATACCGATTACCTCCGGGTCGAACCCGGCAAGACGCTCGATCTAGGCGGGCTTGAGATTGATAGAGAAATCCCGGTTTTTGTAATGGTTTTGGACAGCTCCGACAGGCCGGTTGACAGTGTAACAGTATCGCATTTAAAGATCGATAAAGATCATAGTCAGGGGCTGGGGCATATTACCGACAGCAACGGAATGGCAATGTTTTATGTGCCGCCTGTATTTGAAGGAAGATTCAGCGTGCTTGTCCGTGGTAAAGATCCCGAGACAGGCAAGAACACAATCATTTTGCGCCAGGATATTAGATATGAAACGACCGGCTCTGGAAATGCGAACCGGGTTTTTGAACTTGTGCTGAGCAATGAGATTCTTGTACTGTTATTTGGGGGGAAGTGACACCGCCGTTGAACTTACCAACGATTAATTGCCACTTATACCAAAAAGCCATTTGACCAATATTACCAAAATAACAAAAACATAATTGAATCCCCACTTAGATCATATATGAGTGGTAAAGAGAGAATCGTCGCTCCCCTCGACTCAACTCGTGGCAGGTGTCGTTTGAGAATCGTATCTCGTGTCAATCAGTGTTAATCCGTGTCTAAGAAATCTGTGTTAATCTGTGTCTAAGAAAACTGTGTCAATCCGTGTCTAACTTCTCTGCGTAATCTGCGGCTATATTCTTCGTGCCTTTGTGTCTTAGTAGCTAATTTTTTCCAAAAAAAGTTCGATTTTTGTTGAACATTCCAAGGGAGTATGGTATAATACAAATCGCCACAGAGATGGCAGATATAGCGGAGAACCGCACGTTTTCGTATCAGCAGATACACGCAAAAAATCATCATTTGCCAAGCAAGGCAAGAAAGGCAAGGTTTTGAATTTGGGTCATTTAGATTTTGATATTGTTTCGGAGTTCGATACGCCTGTTAGAAGCGTATGTATCCATATTAGGATTTCGGATTTCACCAGTCTCTGCCCTCTACATCTGTCGAGAACGCTCTACAAATCACCCCTTTTTATGCAAAACAAAGCCAATTTCCGAAAAGCTCAAATGAACGTAAACTCATTTATAACAAAGGATTACAGAAAAAAAGATGATTTCGCAGTCCAAAAAAACAAACCCAATTCAAACCCAATCAAACCCAATTTGCCGGATGACCAAATGAACGTAACTATATACATAACAAAGGAATATGAAAATAAATCCAATTGGACACTTCGTGAAAACAAAGCCAATACAAAGCCAATACAAAGCCAAACAAAGCCAATCCCCCCGCCCCAAAACCTCGCCGATTTGGCTGGGCGGAGGTGAACTAAGAACCAGATTAGGGGAATATTATGCGAAAAGTTGTTTTGTTCTTCCATACAGTATTATTCACCTTAAGTGTGGCCATTTTCGGCTGCCCAAAGACTTATGATGTAGTAATAACATCAGGTGATATCTACGACGGTTCCGGCCGAGCATCATACGTTGCGGACGTCGGAATTAAAGATGGTTATATCGCAGCTATCGGGCAGCTCCAACCGGATGCGGATGTGGTAATCGATGCACAAGGTCTGGCAGTTGCTCCAGGTTTTATTAATATGTTAAGCTGGGCAAATGAATCTCTTATAGAAGATGGAAGGTCGCAAAGTGATATTCGGCAGGGAGTAACTCTTGAAGTTATGGGCGAAGGATGGTCGATGGGGCCTCTTAACAAAAGGATGAAGCAGGGGATGAGACAATCTCAGGGAGACATCAAATTTCGCATAGAATGGACTACGCTTGGAGAATATCTCGAATATCTCGTAAAAAAAGGAGTATCGACCAACGTGGCCTCTTTTGTGGGCGCAACGACTGTTCGTGTTTATGCTATTGGATACCAAGACCGTCCGCCAACTTCTCAAGAGCTCAAACAGATGCGTAAATTAGTAGGTGAGGCGATGCAACAGGGAGCAGTAGGTGTTAGTTCCGCGCTGATTTATACTCCCGGCTGTTATGCTCGTACTGATGAGTTAATAGCTCTTGCAGAGGCGGCGGGCGAATATGGTGGAATATATATTTCGCACATCCGCAGCGAGGGTAACCGCCTGCTTGAAGCGTTGGATGAATTGATAACAATTGCGCGAAAAGCAAATGTTGCCGCCGAGCTGTATCACATGAAGGTTGCCGGTAAATCAAATTGGCATAAACTTAACGCTATGATTGAAAGGATCGAAAAGGCACGGGCTGAAGGTCTTAAAATTACGGCAGATATGTATAACTATACCGCAGGCGCAACAGGTCTCGATGCCGCAATGCCGCCCTGGGTCCGGGAGGGTGGACACCAGGCATGGGTAGCGCGGCTCAAAAATCCGAAAATCAGGAAACGGGTTTCCAACGAGATGACTACGCCTACTGACGAATGGGAAAATTTATATCTTTTAGCAGGTACGCCGGAAAATATTATTCTAATAGGCTTCAAAAACGAAAGGCTCAAACATCTTACCGGCAAAACGCTTGCAGAAGTTGCCAAAATGAGAGGAAAATCACCGGCTGAAACTGCAATAGACCTTGTCATTGAAGACTACAGCCGCGTTGAAACGGTCTACTTTTTAATGTCGGAAGAAAACGTGAAAAGGCAGATTAAGCTGCCCTGGGTCAGCTTTTGTTCAGATGCAAGGTCTCTCGCCCCTGAGGGGGTCTTCTTAAAATCAAATTCACATCCCCGTACTTACGGCAGCTTCGCCCGGCTTCTTGGTAAATATGTTCGCCGGGAAAAGGTCATTACGCTGGCCGAGGCGGTCAGGCGTCTGACTTCACTGCCGGCAGATAATCTCAAACTTGACCGGCGGGGAAAACTTAAAAAAGGATATTACGCAGACATTGTCATTTTCGACCCTGAAACGATTATTGACCATGCGACGTTTGAAAAACCGCACCAGTATTCAACAGGTATGCTCCACGTTTTCGTAAACGGCACACAGGTGCTCAAAGATGGCGAACATACTGGTGCTAAACCCGGTCGCGTTGTGCGCGGACCAGGATGGAAAAAGTAAAACGGGAATGACTTAAGGGAAAATCTCCGTGTTCTCTCTGGCAAAGTTAGTCCCGCCGGAGGTGGATTTATAACTTGAGTCTTGCCTCCTGAGTCTGTAATGTATTGGGTACAGATGTCGCGACACTGTTTTTAGGAGCTAAAAAAATGAAACGTTACTTAAAAAAACTTGTTTGCAGTATATCTATCATGTTTCTGATTGCCGGATGCGCTCGCGAAGCTGCTGTTCCGGTTAGTGAAGGCTACATTACAACAAAAGAAAAAGAGTGGCTGGAAAAGGCTTATCGATATGACAAGAACGGCTGGATCTTTCTGCATATTGAAGGAGGGCCTTTTGAAAGAGGTTTCCAACGAGGTTACTTAACCGCCAATGAAATTGATGAATTATTAAAAACAATGGCTTATATTCTAAAGTTTGAGACCGCCAAAGACCTTGATTTTTTCGTTGAAGCAGCCGCTAAACTTTTCAAGGGAAAAGTTTCAAAAGAGTATATTGAGGAAATGAAGGGGATGGTGGCAGGGATGGAAAGAGCAGGGAAAACAATGACTTTTGAGGAGATACTTTTTCTGAACGGGTCTATCGATATCTGCTGGTACTGGTGGCCTAAGGAAAAAAAATCGATGGAGCCCGGTTGCAGTGCTTTTATTGCCACCGGAGAGGCCACCGCAGATGGCAAAATTGTTATGGCCCATAATACATGGTCAGGCTATGCAGATGCTCAATTTTGTAATATTATCGTGGACATTGCCCCCGACAAAGGTCATCGAATCCTGATGCAATCCTGGGGTCCTTTGATATATAGTGGTACGGATTTTTTCATCACTTCAGCAGGTTTAGTCGGTACAGAAACTACTATTGGAGGTTTTAGCGGATTCGATCGAAAGGGAACTCCTGTTTTTGAAAGGACCAGGAAAGCAATGCAGTATGCAAACAACATTGACGAATGGACGGATATAATGATAAAGAACAATAACGGCGCCTATGCCAATTCCTGGCTGTTGGGGGACATTAAAACTAATGAAATTGCCCGCCTTGAGCTCGGGTTAAAACATCACAGTTTTGAGAAGAAAACAACCGGATACATTTCAGGCTCAAATGTTACGGATAATATAGAAATTTTGAGAGAGGAGACCACTGCTCCTTACGATGATATAAGAAATGGTCGTGTAGCTCGCCGGGAACGCTGGAAACAGCTTATGAAAGAACACTATGGAAAAATTGACACTGAAATTGCCAAACGAATGCTGGCTGACCATTATGATATGTATTTGGAAAAAGAAAATCCATGTTCCAGAACAATATGCGGCCACGCTGAATTGGATGATGGAAGTATTCCGGGTGGTTGGGGTGCTTATGTTCCAGGAGGAGCGCTTGATGGAAAAGTGGTTGACTCTAATATGGCAAAGAACTGGCGGTTTTGGGCAAAATGGGGAAGCTCCTGCGATATTGGTTTTGATGCTAAGCAGTTTTTAGAAAAACACACTCAGTATGACTGGCTGGAAGGATACTTAAAAGATTTACCTGCCGAGCCCTGGACCATTTTTCCTCTCAAGGAAAAGGGATAATTTTGCATTGGTGGCGGATTTATAACTTAGCTCTTGCCCCTTGAGTCTGTAGTCTGTTTTGTTATGGACGACATACAGCGAAAATTAGCTTTGATTGATAAGCAATTAGCCGGGGGCCTCGCAAATTCTCATAAGCAAATTATAAGTACAGCCCCCCTACTGTTTGTAGTTGTAGGTTTAATCGCAGGGATACTGCTCCAAAGCACACTCGACTTATCAGTCTGGCTCTGGCTGATATTGCTTGCTTCGCTGACAGCAGCAGCCGTTTTCTTGTTTATCATCCAGCAGTCTTCCTCTACCAATCACCAATTACCATTTACCAATCACCAGTTACCAATTACCAATTACCAATATGCCACGGCGTACCTGGCTCTGGCCTGCTTTGCCTGCCTTGGTGCGATTCGACTGACAAGCCATTATCAGCCAAAAGCCAATGATGTCCGTAATTTCGTTGGCAACGAAAAAGGATTAGCCACAGAGGACACAGTCCTTGGGACTCCTTACGGAGAGAATGCAGAGAAAGAATTGAAATTGAACTCGGCGAGCTCTGCGAGCTCGGCGGTAAAAGAAAGCGTCCAGAGACTGGCAACGATTCGTGGGCTAATTGTTACTGAGCCGTATGTTAACCAAAATCGGGACTGGCAATTTGCAAAGTTTAAGTACACTGACCCTACCAGCAGCTTCTATCTGAAGATGGAGGAGATAAAAACTATTGACGACTGGGCAGAGGCAAGCGGGACGGTACGAGTGCAGGTTGCCGAACCCGTGCTGGACTTGAAAGCGGGCGACTACATACAGGCATACTGCTGGCTGGACAGATTCAGCCCCCCCACTAATCCCGGCCAGTTTAATACGGCAAAGTACCTGGCGAGGAAAAATGTCTTTATCGCAGCTTCCGTACAATCACGGGAGGGCATTGAATTGCCCAAAGGCAATCCTGTGGGTATCTTTACAAAATTAAAAAGAAAACTAAGAGAAACAGCTACGCAGGCATTAGTGGGCAATCTGTCACCGGAAGATAGAAACCGAGGCCTGCTTGAGGCGTTGCTGTTGGGCTATAGAAGGAATATCGACAGTGAGACTTATATGGCCTTTCGCAAAACGGGTCTGCTGCACTTTATAAGTCTTTCGGGACTGCATCTGGGTATTTTGATAGGGATTATCTGGTGGTTATGTAAAACAGCGGGGTTAATGAAGCGTGCCCGGGCGACGATTTGTATAATTGCGATATGTATCTTTTTGTTGATTGTCCCGCCGAGAGCACCTACCGTAAGAGCGGCTATTATCGGTTGGGTTTTCTGCGCATCATTTTTGTTTCGGCGGCGTTTCAATTCCCTCAATACATTATCATTAGCGGCGATAATTCTTTTACTCATAAGGCCAACGAATTTATTCGAGGCCGGCTGGCAATTATCGTTCGCATCGGTCCTTGGACTTATACTTTTTTGCGAGCGAATCCACTTCTTTCTATATGAAAAAATAACAGGTCTGTCCTGGCGTAAGAAAGCTCCAAAAACAAGGCCATTTTTCCGCATAATTTCGAGGCCGGGGCCATATTTATTGCGATTATTTTCTACGGGCCTTACAGCCTGGTCGGGCGGTGCCGGCATCTTGCTGTACCACTTTTATACGATTAGTCCCTTTACAAGTATCTGGACAGTGGTTGCTTTTCCATTAGCAGCTTTGATTTTGATTATCGGGTTCTTGAAAATAATTCTGTCTTTCTTGCTGCCGAGTGTGGCGGCTGTATTGGGCGTAATAGTAACAGGATTGGCCGATTTGCTGATTCTGATTGTAAAGTTTATTGCAAGTTTGGATATATCAGAAATACTTATTGGTCACGTACCGCTTGCAGTAATAATTTTGTATTACTGCCTTATTCTTTTTACTGCTTTCGCTTATTTTCGGCGGCCTTTAGTAAAAAAGGCAATCTGCACGGCGATGATTCTGGCAGTAATTGTTTTCGTAGGCGCTTTGAGATGGCAAAGGACAAATCGGGACAATTTAGTTATCACCTGTCTCGATGTCAGCCACGGACAGGCGATATTAGCTCAGCTTCCGGGCAAGGCCAATGTTCTGTTTGATGCGGGCTCGCTGCACAAAAGCGATATCGGCAGACGAACTGTAGCGGCCTTTTTGGACTACAGCGGAATAAATAAAATCGACGCCATTATCATAAGCCATAATGATATAGACCATATCAACGGCATACCTGAGATTGTCGAGCACTGCAAAGTCGGCGAGAAGGATGTTTATGCCAATGCTGCCTTTTTTAGCAAGACAGATGAGTGGGGCACAGCAAAATTTCTCAAGGAACGACTGCTCGAAAAAGGTCATAAAATACAACGCCTGGGTAAAAACTTGAATTCAGGCAGTAGAGCAAAAATAAAAATCCTCTGGCCGAGTGAACAGATATGTGAGAATGAAGAATTGGACGATAATGACAAATCAGTGGTCTCGTTGATTGAATTTGCGGGCACCAAAATACTTTTATGTTCCGACATTGAAGAATTTGCACAAAGAGAGCTTCTGCGAATCTATCCAAATCTAAAAGCCGACGTTGTCGTTGTTCCTCATCACGGTTCAGCCAAAACATTAGAGGCCGGGTTCCTCGAAAGCCTTGAGGCGGATATTTTGATATGCAGTTGCGGCCTGAGGCAATACGAAAGACAACAGATGAACAAGGAACAAAACAAGGCAAAGTCGTTCTATACAGTTAGGGACGGAGCTATTACTGTTTGCGTCAGCAAAGACGGCACAATAAGAACCGCAACATTTGCAAGGGTTCCCATTTTGCGGGGTCCCTAAACGGCATTTATTGCGTTCAGCCGGTCCCCCTCATATAAACAACGATTTCAACTCTACGGTTTCTCGCTTTACCGCTGGCGGTTCTATTTGACTCTCTGGGTATGGCGGCTCCGCAGCCGACTGCCCGGATCCTTTTTTCATCAATGCCGCGCTCGATAAGGTATCTAACCACGGAGAGAGCACGTTGAGAAGAAAGTTCAAGGTTGTCCTTCCATTTTGATTTTTTGATAGGGTCGGAATCGGTATGGCCAACAACATCTATCTGTTTGTCAGAATACCTCTGCTGCCGTAATACCGACCGAATGTTGTTAAGCTCGGTGGTTCTTTTCTTGAGCGCCGCTTGGCCCGAATCAAAGAGTATTGCATTCGGAAGCGTTACCGTAATTGTTCCGGCATAAGCGTCAAATCTAACATCGCCCCCGAAACCGCTGGCTTTGGCTGCACTTTGACCTTCGGCAATCTGTCTCTGGAGCTCCATGATTGTTAACTGGTCCTGTGAAATCCGCTCAGCGAGTCGGCTCTTATCCGACCTTTCGAGCTCGAAGCGGCCCAATAGATTCTGATGCTCCACATTCAGAGCGTCATATCTCTGCTTCCAGTTAGTGCAGCCGGTAAGCAGAAAAATCGATACAAGACCAATTAGCAAAAGACATTTGAATCTTAAATTTTGAATAGCATCCTGCATTTGACATCTCCTTTCTTAGACAATTGAAAATCAAATATTGAAAAAACTCAGAATCCGGAATCAATAATAAATGGTAAACCGTAAATAGTCAATAATCAATGAATAAATCCAGTCGTGTAAAATCATAACAGCAAGTATACCCAAAGACAAGAAGGGACCGTAGGGAATTTGTCGAGTTTTTTTAAAAAACATCTGGGAGCCGGCCCAGGCCAGGCCGAAAAATGGTGCAATAAAAAATGCCACGACCACGAAAATCGGGCCTATTACCGCCCCGGCGGCACCCATTAAATGCACATCGCCGAGCCCCATTGCCTCTTTTCCAAAGGCCAGGGTGCCGAAGATACGGGTGGCCCAGACAACGCCACAGCCCACAAAATAGCCCCACAGACTACCCAGAAGTCCTGCAATGACAAGGTGTTGTGAAAAATCCAAAGACTGTATTAGAGAACTTTTTTGGCCAATCCAGTAAGCGGCCAGTGAGCAGAAGATAATCGGCAGTAAAAAGATGATTTCCCTGCAGACCTCCAGGCGATGGTTGACCTGCGGCTCCGCTGATTTTCCCGGCTGGTCGGATGAGTTTTGAGAGTCGGCAGATTCGTAACTTCTTTTAATTAAACCACTTGCCAGAAGCACCCAGGATATAGCCAGTCCTATTGCAGCCCCTGCGGCCAGGAAGGCGGTTCCGGCCGAGGCGCCGGGCAAATAGCGGCGAATTACAGCAGGGTCGATTATATAACCACCGAGGGCTGAGCCAAGCAGCCCCACTGCGGTAACGAACCAGCAGATAGACAGCGGAATGACCCACAATTCCAGGTCAATTGCCGAGGCGGCAATGAAGGCAGCTAACAAAATAATGTAAAGAAGATAAATAAACCAGCCGCCATCCAGAAACGACGGCATACCGGTGCGCAAATCGGTGCGGAAATACAAAATGAAAAGGCCGAGGAAAACCAGGCCGGTCAAGAGCTCAATAACAAAATAACGCGGCGAGATTGGGGCCTTGCAATACCGGCACTTTCGGCCCAAACGCAGCCACGAAATTAGTGGTACATTGTCATAAAAACGGATGTGCTTACCACACGCAGGACAGGCAGAAGGCGGAGTTATTAAAGACTTGTCGCGAGGTAAGCGGTAGATGACAACGTTCAAGAAGCTACCTATACAACAACCAAACGCAAAGATAAAGACAAACCAAATCCAATCCGGTACTGCCACGATGCCTCCCTGCAACTGAAAACTTAAAACGAAAAACTCAAAACCACAGTATAAAATTCAAAAGTTTTAGCTTCTCAATTACAACTTTTCGGTTTTCGCTTTACACTTTTCATTTTCTTTTTGACTGCAGCAGCGACTTTTGTAGGTAAGCCGAACAGACGTATAAAGCCGGCTGCGTCAGTCGGGTCATATTCGGCACCCATCTTAAAGCTTGCCAAATCGGTCCGATATAAACTGTTCGGGCTTTTTGCACCGGCAGGCGTACAGTGTCCCTTGAAGAGCTTCATTTTAACTTCGCCGGTAACATTTCGCTGAGTAACATTGACAAATGCATCAAGCGCCTCTCGCAACTGGGAAAACCACAGGCCGTAATAAACCAGCTCGGCGTATTTCAGAGCGAGCTGCTGCTTGTAGTGCATAGTTTCCCTGTCGAGCGTCAGAGTCTCCAGGCGACTGTGCGCGGCTCTCAGTATTGTGCCGCCCGGTGTCTCATACACGCCCCGCGACTTCATACCCACCAGTCGATTTTCGACCAGGTCCAACTGGCCAATGCCGTGTTTGCCGCCGAGGCGGTTCAATTGCTCAATCAACTTTACGCCGGTTATCTTTTTGCCGTTAAGTTTTACCGGCACTCCTTTGTTAAAGCCGATTTTGACGTAATCCGGCTTGTTGGGAGTTTTCGAGACCGGCCGGGAGATAGCGAACACATCGTCCTTTGGCTCATTAGCGGGGTCCTCAAGGTCGGCTCCTTCGTGGCTGACATGCCAGAGGTTGCGGTCGCGAGAATATATCTTCTTCTTTGTCTGTTTGATGGGGATTTTGTGTTTCTTGGCGTAATCGACGGCTGCTTCACGAGAAGTCAATGTAAATTTCGGGTCTTTCCAGGGAGCGATAATTTTCAGTGACGGGTCCAGTGCCATATATGTTACTTCAAACCGCACCTGGTCGTTGCCTTTGCCGGTTGCGCCGTGGGCCACCGCGGTTGCACCTTCGGCGTGGGCGACTTCAACCTGATGCTTTGCGATTAAGGGCCGGGCAATACTTGTGCCTAACAAGTAGCCCCTTTCATAAACGGCGCCTGATTTAAGCAGCGGCCAGAGGTAATCTTCGACAAACTCTTTTCGCAGGTCCTTGACTATACACTTGACTGCACCGGACTTAAGCGCTTTTTGCTTTATGCCCGTAAGCTCCTCGCCCTGGCCGAGGTCCGCTGCAAATGCTATCACCTTATAGCCGTAAGTTTCTTTAAGCCACGGCAGGATTACGCTGGTATCCAGCCCGCCGCTATATGCCAAAACAACTTTTTCAGATTTGCTTTTACTCTTAGCCATTGAACTTGCCCTTAACAAGTTTACGTTTCCAATTCCAGTGCATCGCGACCCACTCAACGGTTATCGGCTTCATAGAGTACCCTCCCTTCTTCAAGAATCTCCCGCATAAAACCATCGCCCATCTCTATCCGCTCTCGCACCTTTTCGGGAGTGCGCACGAGCAGGTCAACGGGAAACTGAGGCCGCAGCTTCATCCTAATTTCCACCGATTTGTCAACACTCCTTCCCTCAAAAGGGATGATGACCAGCAGATCCACATCAGAATCGTCTGTGACCGCGCCTCGCGCATAGGAACCGAAGACTATCACCCGTTCAGCACCAAATTCACGTCCTATCCTTCGGCCAAACTCTTCTATTCTGTCCATCGTCACCATTATGAATTATTTCCTATATCAACAACTCCTTTTATACAGCAATGATAATGCCTTCGCGCCGGGCAATTTCAAGAATGGGGCGTCCCTGGTCAGTTTCCCACTCCTGTTCGCCACAGGGAATAGGCTCGATGCGGTTATCGCTGGCAGTTGCTTGCCAAAGCGCTTTAACCAGTGAAAGTTCTCGCGAACCGTCGAATTCCGGAGCGATTACGACCAGATCAATATCACTGTATTCGTCGGCCCTGCCCCGAGCATAAGAGCCAAAAAGCACAATCCGTTCAGGATGAAACTGCTGCCCAATTCGTCGGACCAATTCTTCTATCTGAGCCATTGTTACCATTTATGCCTTAACCCTCTCTGTCATTCCCGCGAAGCTTGTGCCCGCGAAAACGGGTAGCAGGAATCCATCTTCTTTTACTCTTGTTTTTTCTCTGCGCTCTTTGCGTTCTCTGCGGTTAATTTTCTCTTTCTGCCGCTTTTAATATACCAATAATTGTCGCCGCAGAGCAACGATTAAACCGGAGACGAGATTATACACGTTATTTGCGAGAGAGACAACTGGAAATGACTTTTCGCATAAGTTCGGGGTTGGCGCTCCGGCCGGTCAAAGGTATAAAACATCCACCCCGCCCAGTGAACCTCGAGACACCGCTGATAATCAACCATTACTTCTCGACAGGCATTGGGATTGTCTGAACCTCTTTCACAGACCTGCGTCTTCTGGTTCCTTTGAATTTAACCTCACGGCATTTTTCTGCCGAGCCGTTTGTAAGTCGCTTCAAGTTCACGTAAAAATTCATCCGGCCCCATCGCCTCGACGTGACAATCCATGAATAAGACATTAATCTTATCCGTGCAAAATGCTGGATTTTCATAAGCAATAATATTCGCTGGGTGCATTGCCGTAGTCTGCCCGGAAATGTATATGTAGCTGGGACCGTCAAAATCCTTCGGCTTGCGCGGCGACTCAAGACACTTGGGTGAAAGCTCGACTTTCTCAACAAGTTCCTGGAGATTCGGCGGAAATTTGTCCTCGTAGTCATTTGCGTATATCAAGCAGGCTTTTCCTATCGCGGACAGATTGGTCCCGGACACTACTCTTGTAGAAACCTGACGGACACGGGCCAAGGCCGGCATCATTATTCCAACCCCCAGTGAAGCCCCCGCCACTGCTCCCAGGCTCGCCTCAACGCCCGGTCCCCGGTAGTGCGAGCGAAGCCCCTGCGCATCGAACCAGGCATACTGACAAGAAGGCCCAATATCTTTAACGATATCAGCAACCGACGGAAGCATAACAGGTAGTTCGACACCCTCCTGCGTGGCAAACATAGTTACCATAGGCCAGTATTGCTGTACTGTGGTCATCAACTGGGTAAATTGAACTTTAGAGTCAGTGTAACGAAGGAATATCAGATTATCAGCAAGCTCTGCAGTTGCCTTTTTGTATCCTTCTGTCGTGCGCAGGGATTTTTTCCCGGGACCTGCTGAGACAATCTGCTTAACAGCCACGTTATACAACGTCATATTTGAAGCTATGACGATGTGGTCGTCCACTACCGTCCAGCAGGGCAATATTTGCATCATCGCCAGTGGCGCTATCACCCAGGAATGCAAAGTTCGTCCGTCGCTTTGGACCTGCGAGCTTACTTGTAACATACCCTCGCTTTTGGTTGCAGCAAATTTACCGAGGGAAACCATAGTCTTTTCCAGCAATGCTGCATCTTTCGGTTTCGCAATTACAACAAAGCCGCCATTGGGTGCTTCCATCATAACGCCGGCAGGAAGCGAATAGAAAATCATTGGGCCGGCCAGACTTTCCAGCAACCCCTTGCGAATATTAAACTTCGCCTCTGACTCAAATTCGGCAATGACCTGTTGAATTTCAGTATAGACGTCATTTGGTGCCGCGACTTTAATCGCCCTCATTATCGTATCGTACACTCCCGCAATATCACAATTGACAGCGGCAGCATTTACAGCCCGGGCATCAACCATATCAAACATTTTAAGATTTATACTTTTGAAACATGCAAGCATACCTGTGCGCGGCTGCGGCACCTCTATGAGCTCATTACAAACCACATCAGGGCCTGCAAAACCGACCCTTGACGCAAGCGTTTTCACGTTAGCAAAGCCAAGTTCCTTGATTACAGCCGTGGCCAGGCTGAGCTGGTCTTTCGCTCCCTCCTGATCTGCAACAGCACTTACAACTTCGGTAATTTTCTGACAGTCAACATATACAGCGAGCACGTCGCTGGTTCCTGAAACGTTCTTAAGGTAGCTGGTCGCTGCAGTACGTGGCTTTTGTAAATACTTCAAAGCCAGTCCCTCCCCGTCATTTATCGCAAAAACCAGGTAATTTCCGACCCAGCCCCAATATCCGGGGACGCCGGCATCATCCTTTGGGCCGTGCATCTTGAATGAGCCAACTTTGATTTCGATGATGTCACCTTCATCCGCCAATGCTTCTAATTTAGTAATAGCGGATGCAATTTCTGCTTTACGCGTACCGGCATCCAAAATAGCAAAACCGTAAACAGGAGGTCCTTCTGTCGCCGCTTTCCGTGCCGCACCAATAATAATCGGTCTACTCCCGACCAGTTTGACAAAGTCCATTACGATATCGGGGACCTTGGCGTCATTGGAATTCGGAATTTCTTGTTTTATTTTGGCCAGAACTTCTTTTTTTATTGACTGATAGAAAGTCTGTACACCCGGGTCGTACCACATTCGGCCTAAAGTGCTCTTTTCAAAAGCAGGCTTCAAATGGTCTCCCCCGCTCGTGGCAGCAAAGCCCAGCACATCATCCGGCAATAC